>NZ_JBNDHX010000008.1:0-64648 GCF_056755275.1 Leifsonia sp. HAY1-4F | reverse complement strand
GACTGCACGCGGAAAACGTGCTCCGCGTGCAGTCTTCGCGTACTCGGGGGTGGGGCTGGAGATGCGGGTTAGGCGCGCGCTGCCTCCGCGACCGCGCGGGCGGCTGCGAGACCGGCCGAGAGGTCGGCCTTGAGGTCGTCGATGCTCTCCAGTCCGACCGAGAGGCGGACGAGACCGGGGGTGACGCCAGCGGTCAGCTGCTGCTCGGGCGTCAGCTGCGAGTGCGTGGTCGACGCCGGGTGGATGACGAGGCTACGGACATCGCCGATGTTGGCCAGGTGGCTGAACAGCGAGAGGTTGTCCACCAGGGCGGCGCCCGCATCCACACCGCCCTTCAGCTCGAACGACAGCACAGCGCCGACGCCCTTGGGGGCGTACTTGTTGGCGGCCGCGTACCACGGGCTGGTCGGCAGGCCCGAGTAGTTCACCGAGGCGACGTCAGGGTGCGACTCGAGGAACTCGGCGATCTCCTGCGCGTTCTGCGTGTGGCGCTCCACCCGCAGCGAGAGGGTCTCGATGCCCTGGATCAGCTGCCAGGCGCTCGCCGGAGCGATGGCCGCACCGAAGTCGCGGAGCAGCTGGACGCGTGCCTTGATGATGTAGGCGAGGCCGTCGCCGACAGCCGCGGTGTAGCTCGCGCCGTGGTACGACGGGTCCGGGAGGGTGAGGCCGGGGAACTTCTCGACGTTCTTCGACCACTCGTACTTGCCACCGTCGACGATGACGCCGCCGATGACGGTCCCGTGGCCGCCGAGGAACTTGGTGGCCGAGTGCACGATGATGTCGGCGCCGTGCTCGAACGGGCGGATGAGGTACGGCGTCGCGATCGTGTTGTCCACGATGAGCGGGATGCCCGCCTCATGGGCGATGTCCGCGACGAGGGAGATGTCCAGCACGTTGATCTTCGGGTTGCCGATGGTCTCGGCGAAGAACAGCTTCGTGTTCGGCCGGACCGCCCGGCGCCACTCGTCGGCGTCGTCCTGGTTCTCGACGAAGGTGGTCTCGATGCCGAGCTTCGCCAGCGTGTACTTGAACAGGTTGTACGTGCCGCCGTAGATGGAGCTGGAGGAGACGATGTGGTCGCCCGCCTGGGCGATGTTCAGCACGGCGAACGACTCGGCGGCCTGGCCGGAGGCGACGAGGAGGGCTCCGGTGCCGCCCTCGAGCGCGGCGACGCGCTCCTCCACGACGGCCTGCGTCGGGTTCTGGATGCGGGTGTAGATGTTCCCGAACTCGGCCAGCGCGAAGAGGTTCTTCGCGTGCTCGGCGTTGTTGAAGACGTACGACGTGGTCTGGTAGATCGGCGTGGCCCGGGCGTTCGTCACCGGGTCCGGTGCGGCGCCTGAGTGGATCTGCTTGGTCTCGAACTGCCAGTCGGCGGCATCGGTCATGGCGTCTCTCCTTCGGGTGTTGTGATGCGCGGAGCGCACCGTCTGCGGCGGTCGGCCACCGCCGACTCCTGCAGGCTAGACGCGCGGGGGCTACCCGGCAACGTATCCGAAACACGCCGTAACCCGCGACAATGGGGGCATGAGCAGCAGACGCGTGGTCGTGACGGGAGCCAGTTCGGGAATCGGTGCGGCCACGGTCCGCAGGTTCCGCCAGGAGGGCTGGGAGGTGCTGGGCGTCGCCCGCCGCGAGGACCGTCTGCGCGCGCTCGCGGCGGAGACCGGCGCCGAGGTGTTCGCGGCGGACCTGACCGAGCAGGACGATGTGGATGCTCTGCGCGACCACGTGGCGGCGAGCGGCGGCATCCATGCGCTCGTCAACAACGCCGGCGGGGCGCGGGGCCTGGAGTCGGTGGAGGAGTCCAGCCTCGAGGACTGGGCCTGGATGTACGAGATCAACGTCCTCGGCACGAAACGGGTGATCTCCGCCCTGCTGCCCTTGCTGCGCCGCGGCGCCTCCGAGACCGGGCACGCCGACATCCTCGTCGTGACCTCGATCGCAGGCCTCACCGCATATCCGGGAGGCGGCGGCTACAACGCGGCCAAATTCGCCGAGCACGCCCTGACCGAGGTGCTGCGGCTCGAGTTGAACGGGGAACCCATCCGGGTGGTCGAGGTCGCACCCGGGATGGTCGCGACAGAGGAGTTCTCGCTCGTCCGCTTCGGGGGCGACAAGGAACGCCGTGACGCGGTCTACGAGGATGTGCCCGAGCCGCTCTCCGCGGAGGACATCGCCGAGACGATCGTGCACGCGCTCACGCTGCCGCGGCACGTCGATCTGGACCTGATCGTCGTCAAGCCCGTGGCGCAGGCCGCCCCCTACCGGCTCCACAAGGGCGCCCTCACGGTCCGGGGCTGAGGGCGGGATCCCGGAAGGGCCGGCACGATGGCGGTCGCGGACGACACGAAGCGTGAGCGCTGGGAGCGCGCCACCGGGTGGCCGGCGATCGTCGCGTCCTTCGCGTTCCTCATCGCCTACTCGTGGAGCGTCCTGGATGAGCACCAGACGCCCGTCGTGCAGGGGATGCTGATCGTCGTCCTGCTGCTGGTGTGGGCCTTCTTCCTGGTCGACTACCTCGTGCGGCTGGTCCTCTCCGTCCGGAAGCTGGCGTTCGTCCGGCGCAACCCGATCGATCTGCTGTCGGTGTTCGTCCCGATGATCCGGCCGTTCCGGCTCCTCACCGCTCTCCGCCGCATCCCCGCCCTGGGAGGCGGGAGCGCGTCCCACCTGCGGCGCCGCGTGCTGGTGATGGCAGGCGCGTCCGTTGTGCTGTTCCTCTACGTGATCTCGTTGACGGAGCTCCGGGTGGAGAGGCACGCGCACGGCGCGACCATCGTCAGCTTCGGCGACGCGGTGTGGTGGGCGTGCGTGACCATGTCCACCGTCGGCTACGGCGACTTCTACCCGGTGACGATCCTCGGGCGGCTTCTCGCGGTGGTGCTGATGATCGGCGGCATCGCGATCGTGGGCATCGCGAGTGCGACCATCGTCAGCTACCTGACCGACAGGACGCGCTTGCTGCGCGCCGCGCAGGAATCCGAATCGGACCGCGAGGACGGCGAGCCGCCGCATGACGGCCGCAACGGCGGCGATTGAGCAGCCTCACCTCTCCGCGACCGCCACGCACGCCCGCAGCAGCGCCAGCGCCTCCCGCCCGTCGCGCACCGTGAAGGACTGCCGGTGCCCCGCCCGGTCCCGCGCGACTCGTCGGAGCAGTTCGGTGTGCTCGGGCCAGCGCTCGGCCGCGAAGGCCGCCGCGGCCGTCTTCGACAGCACCTCGCCGGTCTCCAGGGTGGCGACGAGGCGGATGGGGCCGAGCGTCACCCAGCGGACCGTCTCCGACCGGAGCGGCGCATCCTCGTCCCGTCCGTCGAGCTCCTTCTCCAGGCCGTCGCCGATGGGTCGCCAGTAGTCGAGCAGGTTGTCCCGGGAGTGCGCGACCACGCCCTCGCGCGCCCGGGGGTGACGGTCTGCCACGGGAGTCCAGATCACGTCCCCGCCGTCCACGATGGCCTGGACGCCGGATTCGAGCTCGCGCCACGTGATCCAGCTCAGCTGTGCGCCGGCAAGCGCCGAGACGAGCACCCCCTCGACGACCTGTGGAGCCGTCTGCACGGTGTCCGGACCGTGCGCGAGCTCCGACTCCGTCAGGTAGACGCCGTCGATGTGCGGATCGGAGGCGGCGTGCAACTCCGCGAGCGCCGGGAGGTCCTCCGCAGGATCCCGCGTGACCACGAACACCACATCGATGTCGCTGACACCGGGGTGCCAGTCCCCGGCGGCCGCCGAGCCCGTGACGATCGCCCTGCTCACCAGCCCCGGCGCTATCCGCGCTTGCTCCAGCAGGAAGTCGGTGAGCGCTTGGGCGACCTCGGTGGGGAGCTGCGTGGACATGGTCACTCCAGAGTGGATGCAGGCCGCGCGGTCCCGGCGTCCGCGAACGCCGACCGCGGGACGAAGAAGAGGAGGACTGCGGCGACGAGGGCACCGAGGCTGCAGATGGTCCAGACGAGCATGTAGCCGAAGAGGCTGGCGGCTGTCGCCGTCACGGTGGCCGCTCCCGCGAGCAGCACGACGCCGAACACCGCCGACGCGAAGGATCCGCCCACCGTCTTGGTGGTGTTCGTCAGAGCCGTGGCGACGCCGGTCTGGCCGCGCGGAGCCGCTGCAGCGGCTGCAGCGGGAAGGGCTCCGACCAGCGCGCCCGACCCGATCCCGGCGACGGCCATGTTCACGAACACCTGGCCGGTCTGCAGGTGGAAGGGCAGGAACAGCAGGTACCCGGTCGCCACGAGGAACGCTGCGCCGATCAGGGTCACCCGCGGGCTCAGCCACGACGACACCAGCGGGAACAGCAGTGCGCCGGCGATCATCGAGATCAAGTAGGCGCCGATGAGGATGCTGCGCTGGCCGGCCGTGAGTCCCAGCCCGTACCCGTTCGCCGGATCCGTGCCCGCGTACGTGCTCAGCGGCGCCTGCGCGCCGAGGAGACTGATCCCGATGAGTCCCGCCGTGAGCTGGACCGGCCACATGGATGGCCGACGCAGCACGCGCAGGTCGATCGCCGGATCGTTCTGCCGCAGCTCCCACCGGCCGAACGGCACGAACGCGAGCACGCCGAGCAGGATGAGCCCCCAGACCCACCAGGCTCCGACACCGTCGAGGCGCAGGAACGTGAGCCCCGACGTGATGAGCAGCAGCCCCAGCGCCAGCAGGGTGAAGCCGATGCCGTCGAGCGTGCGGCCGGGCACGGGCTCCGATTCGGGCACCCCGAACAGGATCGCGAAGAACACGAGGGTGACCGCGAATGCGGGGACGAGGAGGGTCAGCGTGACGTTCCCGCCGAGGGCCTCGAAGAGCAGCCCGGCGCCGACCGCGCCGAGGATGGCGCCGAGCTCGAGCGCGACGACGAGCAGCCCGGCCGCCCGGCGCGTTCCGGAGGCCGCCGTGCCGGTGCGCCGGCCGCGGTCGAAGATCAGCGCGACCTCCAGCGGCAGCCAGACCACGTAGAACCCCTGCAGGGCGAAGGCGAGCAGGTAGCTGACGAAGTCGCCGGAGAACGCGAGCACCCACGTCGAGACCGCGGTCAGTGCCGTGGCGACCAGCAGGATGCGCTTGTGCCCGAACATGTCGCCGAGCTTCGCGAGCACGGGCACGACCAGCGCGGAGACCAGCAGCTGGGCGGCCTCGAACCAGTTGTAGTCGGCGTCGTGGATACCCAGATGGCGGACGATGTCGGAGATCAGCGGGACGTAGTATCCCTGCAGGATTCCGCTCGTCAGCTCCACTAGCGCGAGCCAGCCGATCAGGCTCGCGGTCACGCCGATCGCGACCGTCGCCCGACGCTGGGCCGACGTCTTCTCCGAGGTCATGCGCGATGCTAACACCGGCGCGGCGCGGGTACGGTAGACGAATGGCCAGCGAACTCGACGATTCCGGTGCAGACGTCCTTGTGGAGACGGACCGGGAGGTCCTGGGCTGGCTGGAGTTCGGTGAGGCCGCGCGACATCTGGCCGGCGAGGTGGTCGAGTCCGGCTTCGAGCCCGACATGGTGGTGGCCATCGCGCGGGGCGGTCTGCTGCTGGCCGGCGCCATCTCCTATGCGCTCGGTATCAAGGCCTGCGGCGCCCTGAACGTCGAGTTCTACACGGGGGTCGACACGAGGCTGCCGGAGCCCGTTGTGCTTCCCCCGATGCTCGACTCGGCCGCCCTCGACGCCAAGCGCGTGCTGCTGGTGGATGACGTCTCCGACTCCGGGCGCACACTCGCCCTGGTGGTGGACCTGATCGCCGCCTCCGGCGCGGACGTGCGCACCGTGTGCCTCTACTCCAAGCCGCGCACCGTGCTCGAGCCCGACTTCGTCTGGCGACGCACCGATCGCTGGATCACGTTCCCGTGGTCGGCGCTGCCGCCGGTGACCGCCTCCACGCACTGAGGCCGGCCGTGCCGAAGACGCTGACGGAGCTCGCCGCCGACGGCTCGCTCGACCCGGGCTGGGCGACGGCGCTGGAGCCTGTCGCCGGCCGCATCGCCGCGATGGGGGAGTTCCTCCGCGAGGAGGTGGCCGCGGGGCGCCCCTACCTGCCCGCCGGCGACGCCGTCCTCCGCGCCTTCCGTGCGCCGCTGTCGGAGGTGCGCGTGCTGATCGTGGGCCAGGATCCGTACCCGACGCCCGGGCATCCCATCGGCCTGTCGTTCGCGGTGGAGCGTCACGTGCGGCCGCTGCCGAGGAGCCTGAAGAACATCTACCGCGAGCTGCGCGACGACATCGGCGTTGTCCCGCCTCCCCATGGCGACCTGAGCGCCTGGGCCGATCACGGGGTGATGCTGCTCAACCGCGTGCTCACCGTCCGGCCGGGGGAGCCGGCCTCGCACCGCGGAAAGGGCTGGGAGGCGGTGACCGAGCACGCCATCCGGTCCTTGGTCGCACGTCGCCGGCCGTTCGTGGCCATTTTGTGGGGCCGGGATGCGTCGACGCTGAAGCCGCTCCTGGATGGCAACCCCGTGATCGAGTCCGCGCACCCGAGCCCGTTGTCCGCCTCTCGCGGGTTCTTCGGGTCCAAGCCGTTCTCGCGGGCGAACGCCCTGCTGGAGCGCCTGGGCGAGAAGCCGGTGGATTGGTCGCTCGAACCGTAACGCGCTCGCAATGAGCGCGACGTAGGCTTGTCGGCGTGCTGGAAGAGGAATACGAGCAGCGCCGGGCACTGCCCCGCCACCTGCGCAAACCGGAGCCGCCGGAGGCGCCGTTCGAGTACGCGATGCGCGATGCGCGTCCGGAGGACCTCCCGCACGTCTGCGAGATCTACAACCATTACGTCGCCAACAGCACCGTGACCTTCGACGAGGATGCGATGACCCTGCGCGAGTGGAAGAGCAAGTTCGCCTACCTGAAGAAGCTCGGGATGCCGTTCATCGTCGCCGAGTCGCCCAACGGGCAGATCCTCGGCTACGCCCTCGTGCAGCCGTGGAAGCAGAAGCGCGCCTACCGGTTCACGGTCGAGAACTCGATCTACCTGGGCGCCGCCTCCACCGGCAAGGGCCTTGGACCCGTGCTGATGCAGGAGCTCATCGACCGTTCCCGTGCGGCCGGGCTGAAGGAGATCATCGCGGTGATCGCCGACAAGGGAGCCGAGGCGTCGATCAAGATGCACGAGAACTTCGGCTTCACCGAGATCGGCCGCATGGGCCACGTCGGCTACAAGTTCGACCGCTGGCTCGGCACGATCCTCATGCAGAAGTCGCTGAAATAGGCGACGCTCCACCGCGGCGAATGGATGCGGCGCTAGGCTCGCCCTCGTGAGCACCGCGACACCCGGAACCGGTCAGGTCGCCTCCGCCGCCCCGGCGACGCCGGCGAACCTGCCGCTGCGCAGGCGCCCTGTCGACATCTTCTTCATCGTGATGTTCTCGCTGTTCATCGTGACCTGCATCATCAGCGACGCGATCCCGACCCTCGGCATCCCGCAGACGGCGACCACGACCAACATCCTCGCGCAGTGGAACTACACGTACTCGTCGCAGTATGACCCCCTTTACATGCACGAGCCGCTCTGGCTGCGGTTCATCACCGGCACGAGCGCCTTCGTCTACCTGCCGTTCTACGTGGTGCTCATCGTCTGCATCGCGAAGGGCGTCAACGGGATCCAGCTGTTCGCGGTGATCTACGCGACGATGATCATCAGCCTGACGGCCATCCCGATCTTCGGCGTCGAGTTCTTCGGCCCGGTGGGGGAGCGGACCCCGAACCCGGTCGGCTTCCTGCTGTACAACGGGCCGTACGTGCTCGTCCCGCTCCTGCTGCTCATCAGGATGCGCAAGCCGCTGCCGTTCACCAGGAGGTTCTGAGATGCCGCTGCTGGAAGACCTGACCGTCTACGAGGACGGCGACCGGTACGACGTGTACGACCACTCCTTCCCGGACGCCGACGCGGAACTCGGCCGCGGCCGGCCCCTGGGCGCGATCACGCTCACGCCCGAGGGTGAGTACGTGCCCTCGGGAGTCGGGGCTGTCTACGAGTACGTCGCGCCCGCGCGCACCCTGGACGAGGCGCTGGAGGCGTTCGTCGGCTCGGCTTGACAGGCACCCGGCAGCAGCCGGCTATGAGTTGGCTGCAGGTTCTGTTTCTCCGGGCGGTTCCGTCCTAGCCTGACGGCGACGACATCGTCGGACGGCGCGGACACCGCGCCGGCCGAGTGAGGCCGATGGCATGAAAACCGTGGCCGGGAGTGGAACGCTCCCGGCCACGTCCATGCCCGGCATGCTGAACCCGGTGTTATGAACCCGGCGTCATGAACCCGGCATCCGCATCGTCCTGAAGGGTATGGGGTGGATCTTCGTCGCGGCCGCGGCCGCCGGGCTGCTGTGGTGGGCTGGCCGCTGGGGCCTGCGCCGCGCGGCAGTCGCGCTGGCGCGCATCGTCGTCCACCCGCCTCCGCGTTCCGTCACGCCCATCCACTCCAGTACCGGCACGAGTGTCACGCTCGCTGCGGATCGCCGCACGCTGCACCGCGGGCAGTTCGGGCTCTGGTTCGGCGAGGGCGGGCATGCGGTCATCGGCCACGTGATCGCTCACGACCCGGCTGCCCGGACGGTGACGCGCGAACTGCTCGACGTCGACGGAGACCTCCTGTCCGCGCGCTTCGGCCAGTGGACCGGGCACCTGCACCCCGGTCCGGCATCCCTTCGGCGGCGCCACCGCGAGGTGCGGATCGCCGCCCCGGGCGGGGTGGCCCCGGCGTGGCTCATCGAGCCGCGGGAGGCGGCGGGCTCGTCCAGCGCGGGCCCGTCCACGTGGGCTATCCACATCCACGGCCGCAACGGCACCCGGACCACGGCGCTCGCGTCGGTGCACGCCACGGACGCACTGGGGATGGTGTCCTTGGTCGTCTCGTACCGCGGCGACGGTGAGGGGCCGGCGGCTCCCGGTGGCGCGTCCACGCTGGGGCTGCGCGAGTGGGAGGACGTGGATGCGGCGATCGGCTACGCGCTCGACCACGGAGCGCAGCGGGTGATCCTGGTCGGATGGTCGCTCGGCGGAGCGATCGCGCTGCAGCTCAGCGAGCTGAGCGCGCACCGCGCATCCATCCACCGCCTGGTCCTCGTCGGGCCCGTCACCGACTGGCGGGCTGCGGTGCTCACCGGCGCCCTGGTGCGCGGGCTGCCGAGCTGGGTGGGCGGGCTCGCCGTCCGCGCGCTCGGCGACCGGTCCCTGAGCGCGCGCATCGGACTCGTCGAGCCCATCGACTTCGAGCAGCTGGGCTGGGCACGTCCCGGTCGCCTCGCGGTTCCCGCCCTCGTGATCCACTCCGACGGCGATCGGGAGGTGCCGCTGTCCTGCTCCGTGATGTTCGCCATGGCGGACCCGACCCTGGTGCGGCTGGTCGAGCTCTCGCCTGCAGAGCATTGCTGGGAGTACAACGTCGATCCGGCGGCCTTCAACAGCGCCGTGATCGACTTCCTCGGCTCGGGCCGAGAGGGATCGCGCCGGCTCGGCTAGCCTGGTCGCATGGCCGATCTCCACGAGCTGACGGCGCTCGAGCTCTGGCAGGAACTGCAGTCCAGACGGGTCTCCCCGAGAGAGGTCGCCTCCCACTTCCTGGACCGGATCGAACGGCTGAACCCGGAACTCGGCGCCTTCGTCACCGTCACCCGGGACCAGGCGCTGACGCGCGCCGACGAGGTGGCGGAGGGCGTACCGAGGACCGCTCCGCTGTGGGGCCTCCCGTTCGGCGACAAAGACCTGTGGATGCGCGCCGGAGTCCCGGCGGGATTCGGCTCTCGCGCGATGGCCGGATTCGTGCCCGACACGAGCGACGAGCTCGTGGAGACGATGGATGCGGCGGGCGGCGTCAGTCTCGGCAAGACCAACGCGCCCGAATTCGGGCTGCCGGCCTACACCGAGTCGCTCGCTGCGCCACCCGCCCGCAATCCGTGGGACCCCGGACGCGGAGCGGGAGGATCGAGCGGCGGAGCGGCTGTGGCCGTGGCAGCCGGGATGCTGCCGTTCGCGCCGGGATCCGACGGCGGCGGGTCCATCCGCATCCCGGCCGCAGCCTGCGGACTCGTCGGACTCAAGCCGACCAGGGGACTGGTACCGGCCGGGAGCGGCATCGAGTCGCTGGCCGGCCTCGTCGTGGCCGGCCCGATCGCCCGCACCACCGCGGATGCGGCCCTGCTGCTCGACGGCATGATCGCGAAGCGCAACGGGCGCATCGACCATCACTTCACGCTGCGAGCCCCCTATGACGACGACGGTCCGTTCCTCGGAGCAGCGGTGCGCGGCGAGGGCCGCTTCCAGCTGGGCGTGATGACCACGTCCGCCTGGGACGGCGCCTACGACATCGCCATCGCCCCCGAGGCGCGTCGGGCCCTCTCCGCGGCGGTGGAGGCGTTCTCCGCCATGGGCCACGGAGTGGAGGAGACGGCGCTCACGCCCGATGACACGTATGCGCCCGCCTTCCGGACGATCTGGCAGGCGGGCGCTGCGCGCATCCCGGCAGAGGGCGAGACGCTCTCCCTGCTCGAGCCGCTGACCGCCTGGCTGGTCGAACGGGGACGCGCGCTGAGCGCCCGCGAGCTGAGCGAGGCTCTGTCGGCGCTCACCGCATACGAGCGATCGTTCCTCGCGCAGCTGTCGTCGTTCGACGCCGTGCTGACGCCGGCGATGGCGCTCACCCCGCGGCCCCTCGGCTGGTACGACCAGGAGGACGGTGAGCGCAACTTCGAGCAGCAGGTCCAGTACACGCCCTTCACGTCGATGCTCAACGTGACCGGGCTGCCCGGCATCGTGCTCCCGGTGTCGCAGACGGAGGACGGGCTCCCGATGGGCGTGCAGCTGATCGGCCGGCCGGGAGGGGAGCGGACGCTCCTGTCACTCGCCGCTCAGCTGGAGCGACGCATCCACTGGCAGGACCGCCGCCCGCCCGTCTGGTAGCCGTCCGCGATCCGCGATCCCTCGAGCGTCAGCTGACGGGCCCGGTGTACTTCTCGCCCGGACCCTTCCCGATCTCGTCGGGGATCGCGGACGCCTCGCGGAACGCGAGCTGCAGGGAGCGCAGCCCGTCGCGCAGGCTGCGCGCGTGCTGGTCGCCGATGTGCTGGGCGCTCGCCGTCACGAGGCCGGCGAGGGCGTCGATGAGCTTGCGCGCCTCATCCAAGTCGGTCTGATGCTCCGGGTCGTCGGCCAGCCCGCACTTGACGGCGGCTGCGCTCATCAGGTGGACGGCGGTCGTGGTGATCACCTCGACCGCGGGGACCTCCGCGATGTCCCGCGTGGCGTCCGCGACGCTGTCGCGATCGTCGCCGGTGTCGTCGAAGGTGAAGGATGTGTCGCTCACTGCATTCCTCTGTTAGAATCGTCCGGGCTCCGGGACTTCTGTCCCGGTACGAAAGTGGAGATTCCTCCCACCCGCGCTTGACCGTTTTACAGGTTACCGGGTCATTGCACTCCGCCATCGCGTGTGAACGCGGGGGTAGTCAGGGTGCTGTACCAGGCCTGCGAACCGGATCTTCCGAGATCTGGGAATCGCAGGCTCTGCTGGTGCGTGGAACCTCCTCTTTCGCCGGACCGTCACAGACGGCCCGTGGCTGCGAAGAACATCGCTCGATCAGAGGAGACAGACATCAGCGATCCCCGTACGAATGACCGTATCCGCGTCCCCGAAGTTCGACTTGTCGGCCCCAGCGGAGAGCAGGTCGGCGTGGTCAAGATCGAGGTCGCACTGCGACTCGCGCAGGAGGCCGACCTCGACCTGGTCGAAGTCGCGCCCAACTCCAAGCCGCCGGTCGCCAAGATCATGGACTACGGCAAGTTCAAGTACGAGGCTGCGCAGAAGGCCAAGGAGGCCCGGCGCAACCAGGCGAACACGATCCTCAAAGAGGTCCGTTTCCGCCTCAAGATCGACAAGCACGACTACGAGACCAAGCGCAAGCGCGCCGAAGGCTTCCTGAAGGCCGGCGACAAGGTGAAGGCCATGATCCTCTTCCGGGGCCGCGAGCAGTCGCGTCCGGAGCAGGGTGTGCGCTTGCTGCAGCGCTTCGCGGAGGATGTCGCCGAGCTCGGGACCGTGGAGTCCAACCCCACGATCGACGGGCGCAACATGGTGATGATCATCAGCCCGCTCAAGAACAAGTCCGAGGCCAAGGCCGAGGCCAACGCACAACGTGCCGCTACCAAGGCGCGCGCCCAGGGGCGCGACCACGATGCGGTTGCTGAGACAGACGACGCTGCTCAGTCCGATGAGAGTTCGCCCGCCCAGGCGACGAACGAGGAGAAGTAATGCCCAAGCAGAAGAGCCACTCCGGCGCCAAGAAGCGATTCAAGATCACCGGCAGCGGCAAGGTCATGAAGCAGCAGGCCGGCATGCGCCACCACCTGGAGCTCAAGTCCAGCCGCCGTACGCGCCGGCTGAACCAGGACCAGGTCGTCCCCGAGGTGGACGCCAAGGTCATCCGCCGGATGCTCGGCAAGTAACGACTCGACACTCGCAGACTTTGTGAATCAGTAGAAGGAAATCGACTAATGGCAAGAGTGAAGAGGGCGGTAAACGCCCACAAGAAGCGTCGGGTCATCCTCGAGCGTGCAGAGGGCTACCGCGGCCAGCGGTCGCGCCTCTACCGCAAGGCGAAGGAGCAGGTCACCCACTCCCTCGTCTACGCGTACCGTGACCGCCGCCAGAAGAAGGGCGACTTCCGCCGCCTCTGGATCCAGCGGATCAACGCCGCCTCGCGTGCGAACGGCCTGACGTACAACCGCTTCATCCAGGGCCTCGGCCTCGCGGGTGTCGAGGTCGACCGTCGCATCCTCGCCGACCTGGCCATCACCGAGCCCGCGACCTTCGCGGCGCTCGTCGAGACGGCCAAGAAGGCGCTGCCGGCCGACACGTCTGCCCCGAAGGCGGACGCCGCGGCGTAACCCCATCGTCAGAACGGCCCGGTCGAGTCACCTCGACCGGGCCGTTCGCTGTTTCGTGGGGGAGCGCTGCCGAGGGGACATTCGTGACGAATGTCGCGCTGGGCTGTGCTGAAGGGGACATTCGTGACGAATCCTGACCCCTAAGCTGGTGACATGCTGGACAACCCGCGCTCGCCGCGCGTCAGGGCCGTCGCCAAGCTCGCCAAACGCGCAGCACGCGCGGAGACCGGGCTCTTCCTCCTCGAGGGGCCGCAGGCCGTCACGGAGGCGCTGTCCTTCCGACCCGAGCTGATGGTGGACCTGTTCGCCACGCCGACCGCTCTGGAGCGGTACCCGGAGATCGCCCGTGCCGCAGCGGAGGCGGAGCTCGAGGTCGAGTTCGTCTCGGAGCACGTGCTGGATGCGATGGCCGACACCGTCACTCCACAAGGCTTCGTCGCGGTCGCGCGGCAGTTCCCGACCTCGATCCGCGACATCTTCGCCGGCGCGCCGCGCCTCGTCGCCGTGCTGGAGGAGGTGCGCGATCCCGGCAACGCCGGCACGATCATCCGCGCGGCCGACTCCGCAGGCGCGGATGCCGTCGTGCTGAGCGGCCGCACGGTCGACCTCTACAACCCGAAGGTGGTCCGCTCGACCACCGGGTCCCTCTTCCACCTGCCGGTCGCGGTCGGTGCCGACCTCGCCGATGTCGTCGGCCGCGCCCACACCGCCGGCCTGCAGGTGCTCGCCGCTGACGTCAAGGGCGAGGATCTCCTCTCGGCGCGTCGTGACGGCGAGCTGGCACGCCCCACCGCCTGGGTCTTCGGCAACGAGGCGCGCGGACTCGCCGACGAACTGCTCGAGCTGGTGGATCGGGTGGTGACGGTCCCGATCTATGGCCGGGCCGAGTCCATGAACCTCGCGACCGCGGCCTCCGTCTGCCTGTACGAGTCGGCCTTCGCACAGCGTTCCTGACCCGCCCTGCGCACAGCCCGGCGGTTGTCCACAGGCGCTGGCCGGGACCGGGATGCGCGATGCTCCCCGACTAGACTGGGTGACCGTGTCAGATTCCACGCAGATCACCGAATCCGCGGTCGAAGCGGCCGTCACGGCCGCTCTCGCCGCGATCGATGCCGCCGCCGATTCGGCCGCGCTGAAGACGGTGCGCCACGACCACACGGCAGAAGGTTCGCCCCTCGCCCGGCTGAACGCCGCCATCCGCTCGCTCCCCGGCGACCAGAAGGCCGCTGCCGGCAAGCTGGTCGGCGGCGCGCGGGCTCGCGTGGCCCAGGCATTCACGGCCAGGGAGGCCGAGATCGCCGCGGCGGAGGAGGCGGCCCAGCTCGCCGCCGAGACCGTCGACGTGACGGCTCTGCCATCGCGCTGGACGCCGGGCGCACGGCACCCGCTGAGCCTGCTCCAGGAGCGGATCGCCGACGTCTTCGTGGGGATGGGCTGGGAGCTGGCCGAAGGGC
This sequence comes from Leifsonia sp. HAY1-4F, assembly GCF_056755275.1. Classification (NCBI taxonomy): domain Bacteria; kingdom Bacillati; phylum Actinomycetota; class Actinomycetes; order Micrococcales; family Microbacteriaceae; genus Leifsonia; species Leifsonia sp. HAY1-4F. Next base: position 50,331 of record NZ_JBNDHX010000008.1, on the reverse strand, counting down.
CGGAGCTCGAGAGCGAGTGGTACAACTTCGACGCGCTGAACTTCGACGCCGACCACCCGGCGCGGGCCATGCAGGACACCTTCTTCGTGGAGCCCACGGATGCGCACCTCGTCCTGCGGACGCACACCTCGCCGGTGCAGCTGCGCGCCCTGCTGGGCGACGACCTCCCGGTGTACCGGATCGCGCCCGGCCGCGTCTTCCGCACGGACGAGTTCGACGCGACGCACCTCCCGGTGTTCCATCAGACCGAGGGCATCGCGGTCGACAAGGGCCTGACCATGGCGCACCTGCGCGGCACGCTCGACCACTTCGTCAAGACGCTGTTCGGCGACGAGGCGCGCGTGCGCCTGCGTCCCAACTACTTCCCCTTCACCGAGCCGAGCGCCGAGCTCGATCTCTGGCATCCCACCTTCAAGGGCGGTGCACGCTGGATCGAGTGGGGCGGCTGCGGCATGGTCAACCCGAACGTCTTGCGCTCCGCGGGCATCGATCCCGACGTCTACTCCGGGTTCGCGTTCGGGATGGGCGTGGAGCGGGCCCTGATGTTCCGCAACGACGTCCAGGACATGCGCGACATGGCCGAGGGCGATGTCCGGTTCTCCCAGCAGTTCGGAATGGTGGTCTGATGCGCGTCCCTCTGAGTTGGCTCGGCGAGTTCGTCGACCTGGAGCCCGGCACGACCCCGGAGGAGGTGCACGCCGCCCTCGTCTCCGTCGGATTGGAGGAGGAGGACGTCCACACCTTCGAGATCTCCGGACCGGTCGTCGTCGGCCAGGTCCTGGAGTTCGAGGAGGAGCCGCAGAGCAACGGCAAGACCATCCGCTGGTGCCAGGTGCGCGTCGCGCCCGAGGGCGGGAGCGCGGCGGACGGCGGTGCAGACGTGCGCGGAATCGTCTGCGGCGCCCGCAACTTCTTCGCCGGGGACAAGGTCGTGGTGACGCTGCCCGGCGCTGTGCTGCCCGGTCCGTTCCCCATCGCCGCGCGCAAGACGTACGGCCACGTCTCGGACGGCATGATCGCCTCCGCACGCGAGCTCGGGCTGGGCGAGGAACACGACGGCATCCTGCGCCTGAGCACCCTCGGTCTCGATCCGGATGTCGGCACGGACGCCGTCGCGCTGCTCGGGCTCGACGACGCCGCCGTCGAGGTGAACGTCACGCCCGACCGTGGCTACGCGTTCTCCATCCGCGGCATCGCCCGCGAGTACTCGCATGCGACCCGCGCCGCCTTCCGCGATCCGGCCGACGCCGTGCCGGTGCGTTCGGCGGCGGACCACGCCCGGGGCTTCCGCGTGACGATCGACGACACCGCGCCGCTGCGCGGCCGGGTCGGCGCGAGCGTCTTCGTGACGCGCGTCGTGCGTGACGTCGACGGCTCGCGCCCGACGCCCGCGTGGATGATCGCCCGGCTGAAGCTGGCGGGCATCCGCTCGATCTCGCTCATCGTCGACATCACCAACTACGTGATGCTCGAGCTCGGGCAGCCCATCCACGGCTACGACCTCGACCGGCTGTCCGGCGGGATCGTCGTGCGCCGGGCGGCGCCGGGGGAGACGCTCGTCACCCTCGACGACCAGACCCGGACGCTCGACCCGGAAGACCTCGTCATCGCCGACGATTCCGGCGCGATCGGCCTGGCGGGAGTGATGGGAGGCGCCTCCACCGAGATCGGCGCCGGAACCCGCAACGTGCTCATCGAGGCGGCCAACTTCGACCCGGTCTCCATCGCACGGACCGCACGGCGCCACAAGCTGCCGAGTGAGGCCTCCAAGCGCTTCGAGCGCGGCGTGGACCCGCAGGTCGCTGTCGCGGCGGCGGCACGCGTCGTGCAGCTGCTCGAGCAGCTCGCAGGCGGACAGGCGGACGAGCTCGGCTCGCTGCTGGACGCTTCCGAGTCCGCGGAGCCCATCCACCTGCCCGCCGGATACATCGCAGGGCTCATCGGCGTCGACTTCAGCGACGACGAGGTGCGCGGTGCCCTGGCCGAGATCGGCGGCACCGTCAGCGAAGGGGCGGACGGCCTGCTCGTCGCTGCGCCGACCTGGCGACCGGACCTGCGCGACAAGTCGGACCTGGCCGAAGAGGTCGCCCGCATCGTCGGCTACGACCGCATCCCCTCGGTGCTGCCCGTCGCGCCTCCGGGTCGCGGGCTGACGCGCGAGCAGCGGCTGCGCCGTGCGGTCGTGCAGACGCTGGCCGACAACGGCGCGACCGAAGTGCTGTCGTTCCCGTTCGTCAGCGAGGCGCAGAACGACCTGTTCGGCGCGCCGGAGGCCGGCGGCGTTCCCGCCGTCCGCCTCGCGAACGCGCTGGATGCCACTGCGCCGTACTTGCGGACCTCGCTGCTGCCCGGCCTCCTGGAGGCGGCCAAGCGCAACCTCGCCCGCGGGCTCGTCGATCTGCGCGTGTACGAACTCGGTACGGTGTTCCGTCCCTCGGAGGGCTCGATCGGCAGCGAGACGCTGCCGCCGGGCGCCGCCCTGCCCGGCCCCGACATCCTCGCCGGGCTGAACGCCGGCATCCCGGCGCAGCCCCGGCATCTGGCCGGACTCGTCGTGGGCAATGTCCTCGAGAAGCAGCCCGGCGTCGCCGCGGTGCCCGCGGGCCTGCCCGACGCTCTCGACATGGTGCGGCAGACGGCCGCCGCGGTGGGACTCGCCGTGGACGTCGCCCAAGCGTCGCACCAGGCGCTGCACCCGGGCCGCACGGCCGAGCTGCTCGCCCGCGCCGCGGACGGAACCGTGGTCTCCGTCGGCTTTGCGGGCGAACTGCTGCCGGCGCTCGCGCACGACCTGGACCTGCCTCGCGTGGTCGCCGTCTTCGAGCTCGACCTCGACGCCCTGATCGGCGTCGCCCCGGCCGACATCGTCGCGGGCGTCATCGCGGGCTTCCCCGCCGCGACCCAGGACCTGTCCCTCGTCGTGCCCACGGACGCGCCCGCCGGCGAGGTGCTGCGAGCTGTGCGGGAGGGTGCGGGTGCGCTGCTCGAGGACATCCGACTCGTCGACGACTACCGCGGTCCGGGCCTGCCCGAAGGACACAAGAGCCTCACCTTCGCGCTGCGCTTCCGTGCCGCCGACCGCACCCTCACGGCGGCGGAGGCCACCGAGGCCAAGCTCGCCGGCGCCGCCCGCGCCGCGGACCGCTTCGGCGCGGCCATCCGCGAGTAGTCCCGCCGCGCCCGTACCGAGACGAGGCTGCGCGGGCGCACCGAAGGAGACGCGCACTGAAGGAGATCGGGTGCCGAATCTCCTTCGATTGGCAGTACTGAAGGAGATTCGAACGGTGTCCGTTCGAATCTCCTTCGGTCGGCCGCACCAGATCGGATGCGAATCTCCTTCGGTTGGCTGGGCTGGGGCTAACGGAGGAGATCGGGTACCGAATCTCCTTGGATTGGCGGTAGGGGAGGAGATTCGAACCTCATCCGCTCCAATCTCCTCCTCTGGCGCGGCGGGACGTGCGCAGGCCGGCAGCGGCGGGATGCGGCGGTCCCGGACCATGGGTGAGAGACCGGAATTGGCGGGGGCCGGGGAGGGGGCGCTAGGGTTGTCCCATGCTTTCCGTCCGGTGCACCGCTTCGACGGGTGCGGCTTCCGCCGCCCGTGTCATGCGCCGACGCCTGCGCGACCGCCGAAGCTAGGCGGCGTTCCGGGCGGTCCTGTGCTGTGGATCGACGTGGGCGCCGCCGTCGCCGAGACTTCTGTCGTCCACTCGAATAAGGAACAAGCATGACTCTCTCGGTCGCCGTCGCAGGCGCCTCCGGTTACGCGGGCGGTGAGCTGTTGCGCATCCTCGCCGGGCACCCGGACTTCGAGGTCCGCACGGTCACCGCGCACCAGAACGCCGGTCATCCGCTGATCGCCCACCAGCCGCACCTCCGCTCGCTCGCGCATCTGACCCTCCAGGAGACGACGCCCCAGACCCTGGCCGGGCACGACGTGGTCTTCCTCGCCCTTCCGCACGGCACCTCCGGCGCGATCGCCGCGGAGCTGCCGGAGGACACCGTGGTCGTCGACTGCGGCGCCGACCACCGGTTGGAGGACCCGGCCGACTGGGCTGCGTTCTACGGCGGCGAGTACCACGGCGCCTGGGCCTACGGAGTGCCCGAGCTGCCCCTCGCCGACGCGGAGGCCGGGCCCAACACCGCATCGGAGGCAGGACCCGACGCCGGACCCGACGCCGGACCCGACGCCGGATCCGCCGGCACAGGCAAGCAGCGCGACCGGCTCCGGGGCGCCCGGCGCATCGCGGCACCCGGCTGCAACTCCAGCAGCGTCTCCCTCGCGCTCGCCCCGGGCATCCGGGCCGGTCTCATCGATGACGAGGACATCGTCGCCGTGCTCGCGGTCGGCCCCTCCGGGGCGGGCAAGTCGCTGAAGACCATGTACCTCGCCAGCGAGATCCTCGGTTCCGCCAATCCGTACGCGGTCGGCGGAACGCACCGCCACATCCCCGAGATCCAGCAGAACCTGCGCAAGGCCGGCGCCGTCTCGCCGACGCTGTCGTTCACGCCGGTCCTGGTGCCGATGTCGCGCGGCATCCTCGCGACGTCGACGGCGCGGGTGAAGCCGGGCGTCACAGCGGAGCAGGTGCAGGCGGCCTGGGAGGATGCCTACGCGGGTGAGCCGTTCGTGCAGGTGCTGCCGGCGGGGACCGTTCCGCGGACCGCCGACGTCCTCGGCGCCAACACCGTGCTCATCGGTGTGGCGCTGGATGCGGCGGCCGGCCGCGTCGTCACGGTGCTCGCGATGGACAATCTGTACAAGGGGACGGCGGGAGCCGCCATCCAATCCGTCAACATCGCCCTGGGTCTCGACGAGACCGCGGGCCTGACCGTGAACGGAGTCGCACCGTGATCGTCGAGGCTGCAGACCGGCCCGTCACCAGAAAGGCGACCGATTCATGAGCGTGACAGCAGCCTCCGGATTCGCCGCGGCCGGTGTGGTCGCCGGACTCAAGGCGAGCGGCAACCGGGATCTGGCCCTCGTCCACAACCTCGGCCCGCTGAACGCCGCGGCCGCCGTCTTCACCACCAACCGCTGCAAGGCCAACCCGGTGCTGTGGAGCGAGCAGGTCATCCAGGACGGCGTCGTCTCCGCGATCGTGCTCAACTCCGGCGGCGCCAACTGCTACACGGGCGCCCAGGGGTTCCAGACCACGCACGCCACGGCCGAGGCAGTGGCCGAGAGACTCGGGATCTCCGCGGGCGACGTGCTGGTCTGCTCCACGGGCCTCATCGGCGACCAGCTGCCGCTCGACAAGCTGATCGAGGGCGTCGGCACGGCGGCGGGTGCGCTCGCGACCGACGCCGGGCTCGGCGCAGCCGAGGCGATCATGACCACCGACACGCGGCCCAAGGAGGCGGCGTTCCGGTCTCCGGACGGCTGGACCGTCGGCGGGATGGCGAAGGGCGCCGGGATGCTGGCCCCGGGCCTCGCGACCATGCTCGTCGTGATCACGACGGACGCCGTCCTCACCTCGAAGCAACTGGATGGGGCGCTGCGTTCGGCGACGCGGGTGACCTTCGATCGACTCGACTCCGACGGCTGCATGTCCACCAACGACACCGTCGCCCTGCTGGCCTCCGGCGCGAGCCGCGTCGAGCCGGACGAGACGGACTTCGCCCGTGCGCTGACGGAGGTCTGCCGCGATCTCGCCGAGCAGCTGCAGGCGGACGCCGAGGGCGCCGCGCACGACATCGCTATCGAGGTCGTCCATGCGGCGAGCGAGGACGACGCCGTGATCGTCGGGCGCGCGGTCTCGCGCAGCAACCTGTTCAAGGCGGCGATCTTCGGGAACGACCCGAACTGGGGCCGGGTCCTCGCTGCAGTGGGGACGACCGACGCGGAATTCGACCCGTACGGGATCGACGTCTCGATCAACGGCGTTCAGGTGTGCACCGCCGGCGAGCCGGATCAGCCCCGCGACCTGGTCGATCTGCATCCCCGGAATGTCCACGTGCTGATCGATCTGCACGCAGGAGACGCGACGGCGACCATCCTCACCAACGACCTCACCCACGACTACGTGCACGAGAACAGCGCGTACGCGAGCTGATGACGAGCGAAACCGAGATGCCTCCCACCGCGATGCCGTCCACAGAGCCGACCGAGAGCCGCAGCACCGCCGACGAGGCGGCCGCGGACCACGAGTCGGCAGCCGCCAAGGCGGCCACGCTGATCGAGTCCCTGCCCTGGCTGAAGAGCTTCCACGACCAGATCATCGTGGTGAAGTTCGGCGGCAACGCGATGGTGAGCGAGGAGTTGCAGCGTACCTTCGCCGAGGACATGGTCTACCTGCGCTACGCGGGCCTCCGTCCCGTCGTCGTGCACGGCGGCGGACCGCAGATCTCCGCGATGCTCGGACGACTCGGGATCGACTCCGAGTTCCGCGGCGGCTACCGCGTGACGACTCCGGAGGCGATGGACGTGGTCCGGATGGTGCTCACCGGCCAGATCAACCGGGACATCGTCGGCAACATCAACAAGCACGGCCCCCTCGCCGCCGGCCTTTCCGGCGAGGACGCCGGGCTGTTCCAGGGCCGCCGGCGCGCGGCCGTCATCGACGGCGAAGAGGTCGACCTCGGCCTCGTCGGCGATGTGGTCGCCGTCGATCCGGAGGCGGTGCTGACGCAGCTCGCGGTGGGCCGCATCCCGGTCGTCTCCTCGATCGCGCCGGACATCGACGACGCGGGGCAGGCGCTCAACGTCAACGCCGATGCGGCGGCGGCGGCGCTCGCGGTCGCGCTGGGGGCGGCGAAGCTGGTGATCCTCACCGATGTCGCCGGACTCTACAGCGACTGGCCGAACCGGGAATCCCTGCTCTCGAAGATCGGCGCGGATGAGTTGCGCGAGCTGCTGCCGTCGCTCGAGGCGGGAATGATCCCCAAGATGGCGGCGTGTCTGGATGCGGTCGACGGCGGCGTCGCGAAGGCCGCGATCATCGACGGGCGGATAGCGCACTCCATCCTGCTCGAAATCTTCACGCAGTCCGGCATCGGGACGGAGGTGGTGCCCGCGTGAGCGAGGACCAGAATCGGGAGAGGACCACCGCCGAGGGACGCCCGCCGGGGACCGAATGGCGCGACGGGGCCTGGAGGGCGCCGTTCACGGACGCGATCATGCGCACGCTGTCGACACCGAAGCTCATGCTGGCGCGCGGCGAGGGCTGCCGGGTCTGGGATGTGGACGGCAACGAGTACCTGGACTTCCTGGCCGGCATCGCCGTGAACTCGCTCGGCCACGCCCATCCCGCCCTCGTGGAGGCGGTGAGCGCCCAGGTGGCGACGCTCGCCCACGTCTCCAACTACTTCTCGACGGCCCCGCAGCTCGAACTGGCCGAGCGGCTGCGCACCATCACGGGCGCGGGGGAGCGCGGCCGCGTGCTGTTCGGCAACTCGGGGGCCGAGGCGAACGAGGCCGCGTTCAAGCTGGCGCGGCTGAACAAGGGCCCGCACGGGCGCCGGACGCGCGTCCTCGCCCTGCACAACGCTTTCCACGGCCGCACCATGGGGTCGCTCGCCCTGACCGGAAAGCCCCCGATGCGGGAGGCGTTCGAGCCGCTCCCCGGGGGGGTCGAGCACATCGACTCCACCATCGCTGCGCTCGAGTCGGCCATCGACGACCGCGTGGCAGCGCTCTTCGTCGAGCCGATCAAGGGCGAGGCCGGCGTGCTCGACCTGCCGGCCGGCTTCCTGCAGCGCGCCAGGGAGCTCACCGAGCAGCACGGCGCCCTGCTGATCCTGGATGAGATCCAGACCGGCATCGGGCGGACCGGCGAATGGTTCGCGTACCAGCACGACGGCATCCTCCCGGACGCCGTCACCGTGGCCAAGGGGATGGCGGGAGGCGTTCCGATCGGAGCGCTCGTCACGTTCGGCTGGGCGTCCGACCTGTACACGCAGGGCCAGCACGGCTCCACCTTCGGCGGGAACCCGCTCGCGACGGCCGCCGGAAACGCGGTCCTCTCCGAGATAGAGCGCTCGGACCTGGTCGGAAACGCCGCGCGTCGCGGTGAGCAGCTGAAGGCGATCATCCGCTCGTTCGACTCGCCGCTGATCGGGGATGTGCGCGGGCACGGCCTGCTGATCGGCATCGGCCTGACGGACGGCGAGGCTCACCGGCTCTCGGATGCGGCCCTCGCCCAGGGCCTCATCATCAACGCGCCGAACGAGTCCAGCATCCGGCTGGCGCCGCCGCTCATCGTCGGGGACGCGGAGCTCGAGGAGTTCCGCGACCGCTTCGGGCGGGCTCTGGCCGCGCTGTGACCTCCATGCCGACCACAGCCTCCATGCCGACAGCGGCCTCAACGCCGACCACGCCGACCACGACCGACATCACGAAAGGGCGGGCAGAATGACCCGGCACTTCCTCCGCGACGACGACCTCTCGCCTGCCGAGCAGGCCGAAGTCCTGTCCCTCGCGGCCGACCTGAAGCGCGACCGCTTCTCGGCGACGCCCCTGGCCGGCCCGCAGACGGTCGCCGTCATCTTCGACAAGACCTCCACGCGGACGCGCGTCTCCTTCGCTGTCGGGATCGCAGACCTCGGCGGCAGCCCGCTCATCATCCAGAGCGGGGAGAGCCAGCTGGGCGGCAAGGAGTCCCTCGCCGACACGGCCCGGGTGCTGGAGCGGATGGTCGCGGCCATCGTCTGGCGCACGTTCGCCCAGTCCGGGCTGGAGGAGATGGCGGCAGGGACGCGTGTTCCCGTCGTCAACGCGCTGTCCGACGACTTCCATCCGTGCCAGATCCTGGCGGACCTGCTGACCGTCCGGGAGCACAAGGGCCGCACCGAGGGCCTGACCCTCAGCTACTTCGGCGACGGCGCGAACAACATGGCGCACTCCTACCTGCTGGGTGGCGTCACCGCCGGGATGCACGTGCGGATCGCGGCACCCGCCGACTACGCGCCGGCTGCCGCCGTCGTCGCCGACGCTCAGGCGATCGCGGCGCGCACCGGAGGGTCGGTCGCCGTCCTGACCGATCCGGCGGAGGCCGCGGCGGGGGCCGACGTCATGGTCACCGACACGTGGGTCTCGATGGGCAAGGAGGACGAGAAGGCGCAGCGTGTCGCCGTCTTCGGCGACTACACCGTCGACTCCCGCCTGATGGGCCTCGCCGACCCGGACGCGATCTTCCTGCACTGCCTCCCCGCGTACCGCGGCTACGAGGTCAGCGCCGAGGTGCTGGAGGGGCCGCAGTCGGTGGTCTGGGACGAGGCGGAGAACCGGCTGCACGCGCAGAAGGCGCTGCTCGCCTGGCTGCTGGAGAAGAACGAGGAGACGGTGGCATGAGCGACGCGAACGACGGCGGCAAGACCGGCGAAGGGTCGCTCTGGGGCGGACGGTTCGCGGGCGGCCCATCGCCGGAGCTCGCCGCGCTCAGCAAGTCGACGCACTTCGACTGGGAGCTGGCCGCCTACGACATCGCGGGCTCGCGTGCCCACGCCCGGGCGCTCGCCGCGGCCGGGTATCTCACCCCCGAGGAACTCGATGGGATGCTCGCCGCCCTCGACGAGCTCGACCGCGATGTCGCCTCCGGCGCCTTCGTCGCAGCGGAATCGGATGAGGATGTGCACGGCGCGCTCGAGCGCGGGCTCATCGACCGGGCGGGGCCGGAGATCGGCGGCAAGCTCCGGGCAGGTCGCAGCCGCAACGACCAGATCGCCACGCTCGTCCGCCTGTACCTCCGCGATCACGCGGGTGTCATCGCCGAGCAGGTGATCGCCCTCGTGGATGCGATCGCGTCCCAGGCGGACGCGCATCCCGTCGCCGTCCTCCCGGGCCGCACGCACCTCCAGCACGCGCAGCCCGTGCTGCTGGCGCACCACCTGCTCGCGCACTGCTGGCCGCTGGTGCGCGACCTGGAACGCCTGCGCGACTGGGATGCCCGCGCCGATGTGTCGCCGTACGGGTCCGGTGCGCTCGCCGGCTCCACGCTGGGGCTGGATCCGCTGCGCGTGGCCCGCGAGCTCGGCTTCTCGCGCAGCTCGGAGAACTCGATCGACGGCACCGCCGCCCGGGATGTGGTGGCCGAGTTCGCGTTCGTCGCGGCGCAGATCGGCATCGACCTCTCCCGGTTCGCCGAGGAGATCATCCTCTGGAACACACGGGAGTTCGGCTTCGTCACCCTCGACGACGGCTACTCCACGGGGTCGTCGATCATGCCGCAGAAGAAGAACCCCGACATCGCGGAGTTGGCCCGCGGCAAGGCGGGGCGCCTGATCGGCAACGTCACGGGCCTGCTGACCACTCTGAAAGGCCTTCCGCTCGCGTACAACCGCGACCTGCAGGAGGACAAGGAGCCGGTCTTCGACTCGGTGCGGACGCTCGAGACCGTGCTCCCCGCGTTCACCGGGATGGTCGCGACGCTCCGGTTCCACACCGATCGGATGGCGGAGCTGGCGCCGCAGGGCTTCTCGCTCGCGACGGATGTGGCGGAGTGGCTCGTCAAGCGGCATGTGCCGTTCCGGACCGCGCACGAGCTGAGCGGCAGTCTCGTCCGCTTCGCGGAGGAGAACGGCCTGGAGCTGCACGAGGTCGACGACGAGCAGCTGGCCGCGATCTCCCCGCTGCTGACTCCGGAGGTGCGCTCGGTGCTCTCGGTCGAGGGCTCGGTGGCCAGCCGGGATGGGATCGGCGGCACGGCCCCGGTCCGCGTGGCCGAGCAGCTCGCGGCACTCACCGACAACGTGCGCAAGGCCGCGCTGGCCCTGCGCTCCTCCCGAAGGGATCTGGTCTGATGGCGCGGTTCGAACCGGAAGGGAAGCGTCCGTGGATCATCCCGGCCATCGTGGTGGTCGCCGTGGCGGTCGTCATCGTCGGGCTGATCGTCACCCTGGCGGTGGGCGGGCGGATCTTCTGACGTGACGCTGCACCGTCCCGGGCGCGACGCTTTCCTGGCGTCGTCGCTGGAGGTCGCCCCGCGGCTCCTCGGCGCCGTGCTGCGCCATGAGACGCTGGAGGGGACGGTGGCGCTGCGCATCACGGAAGTGGAGGCGTACGTCGGCGACGGCATCGACCCGGGGTCGCACGCGTTCCGCGGCAAGACCAAGCGGAACGCGGTCATGTACGGTCCGCCCGGGCACGTCTACACCTACTTCACGTACGGGATGCACGTCTGCGCGAACATCGTCTGCTCGCCCGAGGGGGAGGCGTCGGCGGTGCTCCTGCGGGCGGCCGAGGTGATCGAGGGGGAGGAGCTCGCCGAGCGGCGGCGGGTCGGAGCGAGCGGCCGCAGCATCCCGCACCGCGACCTCGCGCGGGGTCCCGCCCGGCTCGTCGTGGCGGCCGGGATGAGCCTGGCGGACGACGGAGCGGACCTGTTCCGTCCTCCGTTCGAGCTGTTGCTGCCGAGTGAGCAGCTGGAGTACACGACGGGTGCACGCACGGGCGTGTCGGGCGCGGGCGGAGGTGTCGCCTTTCCGTGGCGCTACTGGCTGCCGGGGGACCCGACGGTGTCGCCCTACAAGCGGCATCCCCGCGCCCACGCGTGATGTCCAAGCAGAGTTTCGTGACGAATGTCGCGCTGGACAGCGGTGAGGGCAACATTCGTGACGAATGTCGCGCTCTGCTTCAGCCCGCGGCCATCCGGAAGAGGCCGGCGCACGCGCACGCCCAGATGATGCTCGTCAGGCTGCCGATGATGAAGCGCTCGCGCGCCTCGGCCTCCTCCAGCTCGGTGAAGCGTCCGACACCCTTGATGGCGATGAGCACCGCGAGGCCTTCGGGGAAGCCCGCCATGATCGTGCCGGCGGCGGCGAACCGCTCCAGCAGGCCGATCGTCATGCCTCCGCGCAGGACCTCCCGTGTCGTCACGCCCTGCGCCGTCATCTCGTGCACCAGGATGCCGCCGTGCGGGCTCAACTCGGTGGTGCTCCGCGTCGCCAGCGCCAGGACGAGCTGAGCCGCCGGTCCGCCGCCGAGCACGGCCAGGGCGAGCGCGACGATCCCGATGAGCAGCCGGAACGCGAGCGGCGCATGCTGGCCCGGAAGGAGGAGGACGATGAACGCCGCGGCCAGCAGCCCCGCAGCGCAGTACACCAGCGGCCGGCGCGGCGTGCGCATGGTCGCGACGATGCAGCCGAGGGATGCCAGGAGCAGGAGCAGGGCGAGCGCCCAGAGTGCATGCGGGACGATCTGCGTCACCAGCACCGGTGTGGGCGGCCAGCTGGTCATGCGTCCTCCTCGACGGTCATCCGGTTGGGGTGTCGGCCTCGGCCTGTGCGGCGTCGGCGCGTGCCAACAGCCTAGTCAGGGCGGGCAGCGCAGCGAGCTCGACACGGAGGCCGGCCGCCCGGGCGCGATCGCTGGCGGACTGCGGCGAGATCCCGAGGCGCGCGGCCGCATCCGCCTGGGTGAGGCCGGAGGTCACCAGGTCGTACAGCTCCCAGCCGGCCGGAGTGCGACTCTCGCGGAGGGTGAGCAGGAGGGTCAGGACGGCTTCCAGGTCGGCGGCGGACTCCGGATCTGCGACACCGTCCACGGCGAACCGGGCCGGCGTGCGTTTGGCTCGGGTGACCGCCGTGCGCGCCGCGATGAACGCGTCGCCCGTCGCCTCCCGGGTGTTGCGCGGCAGCGGCGTCCGGACACCGCCCATCCCGAGGCCGACGCTCCACGCGCGCTCGCGGGTGAGGCTGAGGACGAGGTCGAGCGTCGTTGCGGCGTCCGGCGTGAGTGCCTGGATCTCGTCGCCCGCGTTCCGGTCCGGTGGCAGGGCGAGGCGATCGCCGAACCGCTCTCCGATGCTGTCCAGGGTGCGCCCCACGATGTCGGCGCGTTGCGTGCTGTCCACCTGGTCGGCCGTTACGACGAACACACTGCCTCCTTTCATCAGGGCTCAGTCCCTGATTCAGGAATCATCAGGTCTATGGGCCTGATCAACATCATATCAGGCCTGTAGTCCTGATCTCAAGGAGATCAGGACTACAGGCCTGATACCGCTGCGCTCCTCCCGCCGACCTCCCGACGGCAGCGCGGACCTGGGTGCCGACGCCCCGCTGATAGCCTGAGCAGGTGTCCGAAATCGCCCCTTTCCGCGACCAGCGCCCCTCCGTGGAGACCACCGCCGGAGGCCGCCTCGCGGCGCAGACCAACGACGCGTCCTTCGACGACGTCTGGGACGAGCTGAAGTGGCGCGGCCTCATCCATGTGTCCACGGACGAGGCCGCCCTCAAGGAGCTCCTGGCCGGCGATCCGATCACGTACTACTGCGGCTTCGACCCGACGGCATCGAGCCTCCACCTCGGCAACCTCGTCCAGCTGCTCACCATGCGCCGCCTCCAGCTGGCCGGCCACAAGCCCCTGGGACTGGTGGGTGGGTCCACCGGTCTCATCGGCGACCCGCGGCCGACCGCCGAGCGCACCCTCAACACCAAGGAGACCGTCGCCGAGTGGGTCCAGGCGCTTCAGGTACAGGTCACCCGCTTCCTCAGCGATGAGGGCGAGAACGCCGTGCGACTGGTCAACAACCTCGACTGGACCGCCCCCCTCTCGGCGATCGACTTCCTCCGCGAGATCGGCAAGCACTTCCGCATCGGCACCATGCTCAAGAAGGATGCGGTCGCCGCGCGCCTCAACTCCGACGAGGGCATCTCGTACACCGAGTTCAGCTACCAGATCCTGCAGGGGATGGACTTCCTCGAGCTCTACCGCCAGTACGGCTGCGTCCTGCAGTCCGGCGGCAGCGATCAGTGGGGCAACCTCACCAGCGGGACGGAACTGATCCGCAAGGTCGAGGGCGTCCACGTCCATGCCATCGGGACTCCGCTGATCACCAACAGCGACGGCACCAAGTTCGGCAAGAGCGAGGGCAACGCGATCTGGCTCGACGCGGAGCTCACCACGCCGTACGCGCTGTACCAGTTCTGGCTCAACACCGACGACGCCGATGTGATCAGCCGGCTGAAGGTCTTCACGTTCCTCTCCCGCGCAGAGATCGAGGAGCTGGAGCGCAAGGTCGCCGAGGAGCCGTTCAAGCGGGAGGCGCAGCGCCGCCTCGCGTACGACGTGACGTCGCTCGTGCACGGAGTGGCGGCGACCGAGGCGGCGATCGCCGCCTCCCAGGCCCTGTTCGGCCAGGGGGAGCTGGCCGACCTCGACCCCACTACTCTCGAGGCCGCGCTTCGCGAGCTGCCGAACACCACGAGCACCGAACCCTCTGCGACGGTCGCCCAGGCACTCGTCGACACCGGGCTGACCGCGAGCCTCGGCGAGGCCCGGCGTGCTGTGGCGCAGGGCGGCGTCTACGTCAACAACGCGAAGGTGGAGGACGCGGACCAGCTCATCGGCTCGGCGATCCTTCCCGGCGACATGGTCGTGCTGCGGCGCGGCAAGAAGACGCTCGCGGGCGTCTTCGTCGTGCCGTCCCCGTGACGGAGGCACCGGCACGAGGGCGGACGGCGCTCGCACACGGGCCGACCGTCGCACCCCTGTCGTACCGTTGACCCATGTCCGATGAACAGCAGCCCCCTCTGACAGCCCCGGCGCCGACGGAACAATCCGCGGCAGCGCCCTCGGCCGCAGGCCGGTCTCCGGCAGGAGAGGACGGCCTCGTCGCCCGTCTCGACGTGATCGAGGAGCAGCCGCTGGAGGCGCGGGCGGACGCGTACGCGCACCTCCACGAACAGCTGCGACGCACGCTGGAGGGCGACGACGAGCATGGCCGGAGCTGACCGCCGGCTGGATGTGGCCCTCGCCGAGCGCGGCCTGGCCCGGTCCCGGTCGCACGCGGCCGCGCTGATCGCCGAGGGCCTCGTGACCGTCGACGGCCGGCCGGCGCTGCGCGCGTCCGCGAAGGTCGACGACGGGCAGGAGCTGCGGATCGCGGGCGCCGACCACTACGTGAGCCGCGGCGCGCACAAGCTGATCGCCGCGCTCGATGCCTTCGGCGTCGATCCGGCGGGCCGGGTCGCACTGGATGCGGGGGCATCCACGGGTGGCTTCAGCCAGGTGCTGCTGGAGCGCGGGGCCGCGCGCGTCATCGCCGTCGATGTCGGGCACGGCCAGCTGTCTCCCGCGCTGGCGGGGGAGGAGCGGCTGGAGTCGTACGAGGGCGTGAACGTCCGCTCCCTCACAGCGGAGGCGCTCGGCGAGCTCACCGGGAGCGACCTCCGCCCGGACCTCGTCGTCGCCGACCTGTCCTTCATCTCGCTGACCCAGGTGCTGCCCGCTCTCGTGGCGACGGCGACCAGCGGCGCGGACTTCGTCCTCCTGATCAAGCCGCAGTTCGAGGTGGGCAGGCAGGGCATCCGGGAGGGCGTGGTCCGGGATGCGGGGCTGCGTGCCGATGCCATCTCCGACGTGCTCTGGGCGGCTCATGACGCGGGTTTGGGTACGGCCGGGCTGATCGCGTCGCCCATCGCGGGGGGACACGGCAACCGGGAATTCCTGGCCTGGCTGCGAGCCAGCGCGCCCGACCCGTCCGGCTTGAGCGAAGAGGTCGTTCGCGTTTCGCGCTAGGTGAACGTTCTCCACAAACCGGTGGCGTGGCGTGGCCCCCCGCCGGAAAACCGACAGAATGGGAGGACGGCTTACGACAGGAGTGAACGTGACACTGATGGGTGCAGCGACGCGGTACATCCTCGTCGTCGCGCACACCGGTCGTCAGGACTCCCTCGAGGCGGGCGTCCGGGTGTCCCGGCAACTGCTCGCCGCGGGCGTCGTCCCGGTGCTGAGCGCCGACGAGCGCAGAGACCTGCTGGCGGCGGATCCCTCGCTCGAGAGGGTGGCGGTGCTCGGCGACGATGTGGCATCGAGCGAGCTCGAACTGGTGATCGTGCTGGGCGGCGACGGCACCATCCTGCGCGCTGCCGAGCTGGTGCGTGGATGCTCGGCTCCGCTCCTCGGCGTGAACCTCGGCCATGTGGGCTTCCTCGCCGAGAGCGAGCGGGACGACCTCGAGACCGCCGTCGCGCGGGGGCTGGCCAAGGACTACGAGGTCGAGGAGCGGATGACGCTGTCCGCCCGGGTCAAGGTCGGGCGCGAGGTCGTGTACGAGAGCTGGGCGCTCAACGAGGCCACGGTCGAGAAGGCGAGCCGGGAGCGGATGCTCGAGGTGGTCATCGAGGTCGACGGCCGGCCGATGTCGAGCTTCGGCTGCGACGGCGTCGTGATGTCGACGCCCACCGGGTCGACGGCGTACTCGTTCTCGGCCGGGGGACCGGTCGTGTGGCCGGGTGTCGCCGCCCTCCTTCTCGTGCCGCTGAGCGCGCACGCGCTCTTCGCGCGTCCCCTCGTCGTCGACGCCGACTCGTCGCTCGCGGTCGAGCTGCTCGACCGGACCGGCGGAGCCGGCGTCCTGTGGTGCGACGGCCGCCGTCCGTTCGACCTCCCGCCGGGCGCACGCGTCGTCGTCCGGCGCTCGCCCATCCCCGTGCGGCTGGCACGCCTGCATCCCGGTCCGTTCACCGACCGGCTCGTGCACAAGTTCGACCTCCCCGTCACGGGGTGGAGGGGGCCGGCCGGCCGTGACTGACGTACGTGGAGGCATCGAGGAGATCTCGATCAAAGACCTGGGCGTCATTGCCGACGCATCCCTCCCACTGGGTCCGGGGTTCACGGCGATCACCGGCGAGACCGGCGCGGGCAAGACCATGGTGGTGTCGGCGCTCGGCCTGCTGCTCGGCGAGCGCGCCGATACCGGAGCCGTCCGGCTCGGCAGCGCACAGGCCTGGGTCGAGGGCCGCTGGCGCGTGCCGTCCGCCGGCGAGGTGGTGGAGCGCGTGCGCGACGCCGGCGGCGATGTGGATGCGATCGACGCGGAGGAGGCGGAGCTCGTTCTCAGCCGCTCGGTGTCGGCGGAGGGCCGGTCGCGGGCGGTGGTCGGCGGGCGCAGCGCACCCGTCGCCGTGCTGACGGAGCTCGGCGAGCAGCTCGTCGTGGTGCACGGACAGTCCGACCAGCTCCGGCTGCGATCCGCGCTCGCCCAGCGTGCCGCACTCGACCGGTTCGCGGGTCCCGAGTTCGCCGAGGCGCTCCGCGCGTACGAGCAGGTCTACTACCGGTGGCGCGACAACCGGGCCGAGCTGGACGAACTGGTCACCGACCAGGACCGCCGCGCCCGGGAGGCGGATGACCTGAGGGTCGCGATGGCCGAGATCGAGGCTGTCGCGCCGCAGCCCGGCGAGGACGACGAGCTCGCCGACCGCGCCGAGCGGCTCACCAATCTTGAAGACCTGCGACTCGCCGCTGCCGCTGCGCGCGAACTGCTCAGCGCCGAGGAGTCGGAAGGAGCGGACGCGCTCGCACTCCTCGACAGCGCACGCCGGCAGCTCGAACGCGTCTCACCGCACGATGCCGCCCTGCAACCGATGGCGGATGCGGTCGCCGAGGCCAACTATCTGATCTCCGACATCGCCGCGCAGCTGTCGACCTACCTGGCCACTCTGGATGCCGAGGGCGCGCGCGAGCTGGAGGTCGTGCAGGAGCGGCGTGCGGAGCTGGCCGGTCTCACCCGCAAGTACGGCCCGACCCTCGAGGATGTCATCGGCACGCTCGAGACGGGCAGCCTGCGCCTCCTGGAACTCGATGGCGACGCCGACCGCATCGGCGAGCTGGCGCGCGAGGTCGAGTCCGACGCGGCGCTGGTGGTGGAACTGGCCTCAGGGCTCAGCGCCGCGCGTGCTGCCGCCGCCGAAAGGCTGTCCGAGGCGGTCACCGCAGAGCTGGCCGCCCTCGCGATGCCCGACGCGCGCATCGTGGTGGAGGTGACGCAGCGCGACGGCGGCGACCTGACGGCGTATGGCGCGAGCGGACGCGACCAGGTCGCCATCCTGCTCCAGCCGCATCCCGGAACCGAGCCCCGGCCGCTCGCCAAGGGTGCCTCGGGCGGCGAGCTGTCGCGGGTCATGCTGGCGATCGAGGTCGTCATCGCGGGCACCGATCCGGTCCCCACCTTCATCTTCGACGAGGTCGACGCCGGCGTGGGCGGAGCGTCCGCCACCGAGATCGGTCGCCGGCTGGCGCGCCTCGCCGAGTCGGCGCAGGTCATTGTCGTCACCCACCTCGCGCAGGTGGCCGCCTTCGCCAACAACCATCTGACGGTCGTCAAGGGCAGCGACGGCGCGGTCACCGCCTCCAGCGTCCGCCGCCTCGACGGAGACGAGCGCATCGCCGAGATGGCGCGCCTGCTCTCTGGCCTCCCGGACTCCGAGAGCGGCCTGGCCCACGCGCGCGAGCTCGTCGAGCTCGCCTCCGCCGCCCGCCGCTGAGCGGACGGGCCCCGCACAGGTGATAAGCTGCAAGCCCGTGGTGGATAATTCAGACGCGGGCTCATCGAACGGCATTACCAAGCACATTTTCGTGACAGGTGGTGTCGTTTCTTCGTTAGGGAAGGGCCTGACGGCCGCCTCTCTCGGCAATCTTCTGACGGCCCGCGGACTCCGCGTCGTCATGCAGAAGCTCGACCCGTATCTCAACGTCGACCCGGGGACGATGAACCCCTTCCAGCACGGCGAGGTCTTCGTCACCGACGACGGCGCCGAGACCGACCTCGACATCGGGCACTACGAGCGCTTCCTCGACATCAACCTCGGCCAGTCGGCCAACGTCACCACCGGTCAGATCTACTCGAACGTCATCGCCAAGGAGCGCCGCGGCGAGTACCTCGGCGACACCGTCCAGGTCATTCCGCACATCACCGACGAGATCAAGCGGCGGATGCGGCTGCAGGCGCAGCCGGGTCCCGACGGGGAGCCCGCTCCCGACGTCATCATCACCGAGATCGGCGGCACCGTCGGCGACATCGAGTCGCAGCCGTTCATCGAGTCCGCCCGGCAGGTGCGGCACGAGCTGGGGCGCAAGAACTGCTTCTTCGTGCACGTGTCGCTCGTCCCCTTCATGAACGCCTCCGGCGAGCAGAAGACCAAGCCGACCCAGCACTCGGTCGCGGCTCTCCGCTCCATCGGCATCCAGCCGGATGCGCTCGTCCTGCGCAGCGACCGCCCCGTCTCGGACAGCAACAAGCGCAAGATCGCGCTGATGTGCGATGTGGACGAGCAGGCCGTCGTGAACGCGATCGACGTGCCGAGCATCTACGACATCCCGACCATGCTGCACGACCAGGGTCTCGACGCCTACATCATCGACCAGCTGGGACTGGATGAGGCCGGCGACGTCGAGTGGGACGGCTGGGCCCGGCTGCTGGAGGCCGTGCACGACCCGAAGCACGAGGTCACCATCGGCCTGGTCGGCAAGTACATCGACCTGCCGGACGCCTACCTCTCGGTCACGGAGGCGCTTCGAGCCGGTGGATTCGCGCACCGCACGAAGGTGACGCTGAAGTGGATCCCCTCCGACGCCTGCCAGACGCCCGAGGGCGCCGCGTCGCAGCTGAGCGAGGTCGACGGCATCTGCGTGCCCGGCGGCTTCGGTGTCCGCGGCATCGAGGGCAAGGTCGGTGCGCTGCGCTTCGCTCGCGAGAACGGCATCCCGGTCCTCGGCCTGTGCCTGGGGCTGCAGTGCATGGTCATCGAGTACGCCCGCAACGAGGCCGGTCTGGCCGGAGCGTCCTCGTCCGAGTTCGACCCGGAGACCGAGTTCCCGGTGATCGCCACGATGGCCGAGCAGGTTGACATCATCGCCGGCGGCGACCTGGGCGGCACCATGCGCCTCGGCCTCTACCCGGCGACGCTCGCCGACGGCTCCCTCGTCTCCGAGCTGTACGGCGCCGCCGAGGCGTCCGAGCGGCACCGGCACCGCTACGAGGTCAACAACAACTTCCGCGAGCAGATCGCCGACGCGGGCCTGTGGTTCTCCGGCACCTCGCCCGACGGCCACCTGGTGGAGTATGTCGAGCTGCCGCGCGACGTGCACCCGTTCTATGTCGGCACGCAGGCGCATCCCGAGCTCCGGTCGCGTCCGAACCGCGCGCATCCCCTGTTCGCCGGCCTCGTCGGGGCCGCGCTCGAGCGTCAGAAGGCCAGCCTGCTCTTCGAGGTGGCCGAGGCGGACGCCGAGATGGCCACGGAAGCCTGATGACGGACGAGCAGACGACGACCCTGAACGACCAGCCCTTCCGGCCGGAGATCGTCTCGTCGGAGACGGCGTTCGAGGGCAAGATCTGGAACGTTCGCCGCGACGTCTTCCGTTACAACGGCGACGAGATCACCCGCGAGTACGTCGATCACACCGGCGCTGTGGCCGTCCTTGCGATGGACGACGACGGCCGGGTGCTGCTCATCCGGCAGTACCGCCATCCCGTCCGTCACCGCGACTGGGAGATCCCGGCCGGGCTTCTGGACCAGGACGGGGAGCGGCCGCTCCTCGCGGCCCAGCGCGAACTCGGCGAGGAAGCGGACCTCGAGGCGGAGGAGTGGAACGTCCTCGCCGACGTCTTCACGAGCCCCGGCGGAAACGACGAGGCCATCCGCATCTACCTGGCGCGCGGCATCCGCTCCACCGGGTCCGCCTTCGCCCGCGAGGCCGAGGAGGCGGACATCGAGGTGCGGTGGGTCCCTCTCGACGAGGCAGTGGATGCTGTGCTGCAGCGCCGCGTCCACAACGCGCCGCTGATCATCGCGCTGCTGGCGGCCCGGTCAGCGCGCGACCAGGGCTGGAGCACGCTCGGAGCGGCGGACGAGCCCTGGCCGAGCCACCCCAAGCTGTCCCGATGACCGGTGCCGCCGGTGTGGCCGCCGAGGTGGATGCGTTCCTCCGGCATGTGGCCATCGAGCGCGGCCTCTCGGCGAACACGGTGGCCGCGTACCGGCGCGATCTGATCGTCTACAGTGCCTGGCTGGCGGAGCAGGGGATCGGCGACCTCCGCTCGGTGACGCCGGTCACCCTCTCGGCTTTCGCGGTGCATCTCGGGACGCGTGAGCAGTCGCCGCTGACCGCAGCCTCCCTCGCCCGCATGCTGTCCACCGTGCGCGGGTTCCACCGCTTCCTGCTCGAGGAGGGCCGCGTGGAGGTGGATGCCGCACGCGACCTGCGCCCGCCCAAGCTGCCCAGCCGCCTCCCGAAGGCCATCACAATCGACCAGGTGGCCGCGCTGCTGGCCGCGACCGACGGCGACGAGGTGGCGGCGCTGCGAGACAAGGCACTGCTGGAGCTGATGTACGCGACGGGAGCCCGGGTCAGCGAGGCGGTCGGACTGAACGTCGACGACGTGATCGACGTGGAGGTGGTCCGGCTCACCGGCAAGGGCAGCAAGCAGCGGCTGGTCCCGCTGGGCAGCTATGCGCGGGAGGCCGTGTCGGCGTACCTGGTGCGCGCCCGGCCGGTGCTGTCGTCGCGCGGGCGATCGACTCCCGCGCTGTTCCTCGGGATGCGCGGCGCGCGGCTGTCCCGGCAGAACGTGTGGCTGATCATCCGTGCGGCAGCGGAACGGGCGAAGCTCGGCATCGAGATCTCGCCGCATACGCTGCGCCACTCCTTCGCCACGCACCTGCTGGCCGGGGGAGCGGATGTCCGGGTCGTGCAGGAGCTCCTGGGACACTCCTCGGTGGCCACGACGCAGATCTACACGCTCGTGACGGCGGACACGCTGCGGGATGTGTACACCTCGGCGCACCCGCGGGCGGGCTGACGCATCCACGTGAGAGGACACGCTGTCGCGTCTGTGTGCCGGAGGGTGTGTCGCGTCAACCCGCTGCGGCGGGAGCCTCGCGGTGGCGGCGCCGCGGTGCGCGACGGCGCATCCACACCAACACCTTCCGCCCGTCGCCGGAGACGCGGCGCGTCGTCGTGAAGCCGAGTTTGGCCAGCACGCCGAACGACGGCGCGTTCCAGGTCTCGACCGTCGCCCAGACGACCGGGAAGCCGGCCTCGAAGGCCGCTTCCGCCACGACTCCTGCCGCCTCGGTGGCGTAGCCGTTGCCCACCTGCGCCCGCAGCAGTTCGTAGGCCAGCTCGGGCTGGGCGGCGCTGGCCCGGCCGACGATCAGGCCGCAGTAGCCGGCCGCCTCGCCCGTCTCGGCCAGCTCGATCGTGTACAGGCCGAAGCCCACCTCGTCGAAGCGTCTGCGCTGCTCGTCGAGACGCAGCTGCTCGTCGTCCAGTCGTACCTGCTCGTCGTCGAGCTCCACCGGCTCGTCGTCGTGAGCCCGCGGCGCGGACTCCGGGGGATGCTCGGCGAGCAGGGCGAGGTTCCACGCGGCGTCGCGTCCGTCGCGCGGCCTCAGCCGCAGGCGCGGGGTCTCGAGGGTGGACGGCATCGGCTGCACGTCGCCAGCGTACCGAACCGCCGTGCTCACGCCCCGCAAGCGGGGCACGGCCCGGTTAGACTTCCCCATGGAAGACCGGCCACGAGAGGGACGAGGAACACCCAGGTGACGCGCAACGACGAGGTCGAGACCCAGCTGCCTGGCATGGATGACGCATCCATCGCCGTCAAGCTCGGGCCCACCGGTCGTCCGCTGCGCGCGTTCCCCGCGCCGGCCCCGCTGAAGCAGCACGGCCCCGCGAAGATCATCGCCCTCTGCAACCAGAAGGGCGGCGTCGGCAAGACGACGACGAGCATCAACCTCGGGGCGACTCTCGCCGACTACGGCCGCCGCGTGCTGGCCGTCGACTTCGACCCGCAGGGCGCGCTGTCCGCGGGCCTCGGGGCGCACACGCACGACGCGACGACCATCTACGACCTGCTCCTCAACCGCAACGCGGATGTGGCGGGCGCCATCCAGACGACGTCCGTCCCGGGTCTGGACATCATCCCCGCCAACATCGACCTGTCCGCGGCCGAGGTGCACCTCGTGAACGAGGTCGCGCGCGAGCAGATCCTGGCCGGCGTGCTCCGCAAGGTGGCCGCGGACTACGACGTGATCCTGATCGACTGCCAGCCGTCGCTCGGCATTCTGACCGTCAACGCGCTGACCGCCAGCCACGGCGTCCTCATCCCGCTGGAGTGCGAGTACTTCGCGCTGCGCGGGGTCGCCCTGCTGATCGAGACGATCGACAAGGTGCGCGAACGGCTGAACCCGGCGATCGAACTGGATGGCATCCTCGCCACCATGTACGACTCGCGTACCCTGCACTCCCGCGAGGTGCTGGAGCGGGTCGTCGACGCGTTCGGCGACCGCGTGCTCGAGACGGTGATCTCGCGGACGGTGAAATTCCCGGACGCCTCCGTCGCCGCCGCTCCCATCACGCAGTTCGCGCCGGAGCACCAGGCCGCGGAGGCGTACCGCCAGCTGGCGCGGGAACTGGTGTTCCGTGGCGCCGTCGCCTGACCTCACGGAGCCGGAGCGCAGTACCGAGTCGGTCGAGCCCGTCGAGGCCGTCGAGGCCGACCAGGCGCCGGGCTTCCGTGTCTCGCTGGGCGACTTCGAGGGCCCGTTCGACCTCCTCCTGTCGCTGATCGCCAAGCACGAGCTCGACATCACCGAGATCTCGCTGAGCCGCGTCACCGACGAGTTCATCGCCTACCTCCGGCGCCTCGACACGGACGAGAGCCTCGACGAGGCGAGCGAGTTCCTCCTCGTCGCGGCGACGCTGCTCGACCTCAAAGTCGCCGGCCTCCTGCCCCAGGGCGAGCTGGTGGATGCGGAGGACGTGGCCCTGCTCGAGGCCCGCGATCTGCTGTTCGCCCGGCTGCTGCAGTACCGGGCCTTCAAGGAGGCGTCCGGCTGGTTCGCCGACCGGCTGGAGGCGGAGGGCCGCCGGCATGCCCGCCTGGTGCGGCTGGAGGACAAGTACCGCCAGCGCACTCCGGAACTCGTCTGGACGCTCAGCCTCGACGACTTCGCCGCTCTCGCCACGCTGGCGATGACGCCGCGGGAGGTTCCCGTCGTCGGTCTCGACCACCTGCACGCCCCGCTGGTGAGCATCCGGGAGCAAGCGGCCGTCGTCGTGGGGATGCTGCGGCACGGTGAGCCGATGAGCTTCCGCCAGCTGGTGGCCGGCGCCGAGCAGAAGGGCGTCGTGGTGGCGCGGTTCCTCGCGGTGCTCGAGCTGTATCGCCGTGCCGCGCTGGCGTTCGAGCAGCTGGAGCCGCTCGGCGAGTTGACGTTGCGGTGGACGGCGGAGCACTGGTCCGAAGAGAATCTGTCGAATCTGGGAGCCGACTATGACGGTTGAGAACACGGCCGAAGCGCCCGACGTGGCCGAAGTGGAGGACGCGCCCGACGCGCGCGACTTCGTCGAAGGCGCCGAGGCGACCGACACCACCGAGGTGCCGGCCCCCGTCGAGGACGCGCAGATCGAGCGTGCGCTCGAGGCGATCCTCATGGTGGCCGACGAGCCGATGAGCCTGATCACCCTGGCGACGGCGGTCGGCGCGCCCGTGAAGCGCGTGCGCGCGGCGGTCGCCACGCTCGTGGCCGACTTCGACGGCGAGGACGGCGGCGTTCGCCGCGGCTTCGAGCTGCGGGAGGTCGGCGGCGGATGGCGGATCTATGTCCGCGAGGAGTTCGACCCGGTCGTCTCCGGCTACGTGCTGCAGCAGAATCCGACGAAGCTGTCGCAGGCGGCGCTCGAGACGCTCGCTGTGATCGCGTACAAGCAGCCGATCAGCCGCGGCGCGATCGCCTCCATCCGCGCGGTCAACGTGGATTCGGTGGTGCGCACGCTGCTCGGCCGCGGACTCATCACCGAGCTGTTCACCGACAGCGAGACCGGGGCCATCAACTACGGCACGACGGAACTGCTGCTCAGTCAGCTGGGCATCAACTCCGTGGACGAGCTGCCGAAGATCTCGCCGCTGCTGGCGGACGGCGCAGAAGGGTTCGAGGGCGATGTCCGCTGAGTCGGGTTCGGAGGGCGAGCGCCTCCAGAAGGTCATGGCGGCTGCCGGTGTGGCATCGCGGCGGGTGTCGGAGGACCTCATCGTCGCGGGCCGCGTCACGGTCAACGGGGCGGTCGTCCGCGAGCTCGGGACCCGGGTCGACCCGTTGACCGACAAGGTCGCCGTCGACGGAACAGCCGTCCAGCTGGACACGTCGCGCCGCTACGTGATGCTGAACAAGCCCGTCGGAGTGGTGAGCTCGATGCGCGACGAGCAGGGACGGCCGGACCTGTCGCGCTTCACCGCGGACTATCCCGAGCGGCTGTTCAACGTCGGCCGGCTGGATGCGGAGACGTCCGGGCTGCTGATCCTCACCAACGACGGGGAGCTCGCGCACGTGCTCGCGCATCCCTCGTTCGGCGTGACGAAGACCTACATCGCGCGCGTGCGCGGAGTCGTCACGCCGCAGACGATCGGGCGCCTGACCAAGGGCGTCGAGCTGGATGACGGCCCGATCGCCGCGGACAAGGCCAAGCTGCTGCAGTCGAATCCGCGCGGCGACGACTCGCTCGTCGAGATCACGCTGCACTCCGGGCGCAACCGGATCGTCCGGCGGATGCTCGCCGAGGTCGGGCATCCCGTCATCGAGCTGGTGCGCCGGCAGTTCGGGCCGCTGCACCTCGGGACGCTGAAGTCCGGGCATATGCGCGACCTGACGAAGGCCGAGCTCGGGCAGCTGCTGACCATCTCGCGCGAGGACCGCTGATCCTCCTCTCCTCCGCGCTCGGTCGGAAACGGAGGCGTTTCGTCGCCCCTCCGCCCTGCTCGCCTCCGTTTCCCGCATCCGGTGCGGGGTGGCACGGGATCTCCTCCCTTTCCGCAGGATCGACGTCGGAGTCGGAAACGGAGGAGACGGCTGCCGCGGCACCGACCCCTGGCCGGAAACGGAGGATGTCTGCGCCGGTTCGGGCCGAAGCATCCTCCGTTCCCTGCGCCCGTGCGGAAGCCGTCGGTGGCGCTGACTAAAGTGGACGGGTGAACGACATTCCCGCCCGCCTCTCCGGCCCTGTCCGCGTCGTCGGCGCGGGGCTGCTCGGCGCCTCCGTCGGACTCGGGCTGCGCGCCCGAGGCGTCGACGTGCTGCTCGCCGACGCCTCGCCCGCCCACCTGCGGCTGGCGGCGGACTACGGCGCCGGGCGGCTGGACGACGGGGGAGCGGAGCCCGCGCTGATCGTCGTCGCCGTTCCGCCCGACCTGACGGGCCGGGTGGTGGCCGAAGAGCTCGCCGCGCATCCCGGTGCGGTGGTGACGGATGTCGCGAGCGTGAAGGTCGCGCCCCTCTCGGAGCTCGAGGAGTCCGGCGTGGACCTCGCCCGGTACGTCGGCGGGCATCCGCTCGCCGGCCGCGAGCGCGGCGGCCCGTCCTCGGCGCGAGCCGACCTCTTCATCGGGCGTCCGTGGGTGGTGACGGCCCGGCCGGAGAACCCGCGTTCGGCGGTCAGCCTGGTCGAGTCGCTCATCCTCGACCTCGGCGCCGTCCCGGTCGAGATGGATGCGGCCCAGCACGACGCGGCGGTGGCTCTCGTCTCGCACGCCCCGCAGATCGTGTCGTCCCTCATGGCCAAGCGGCTGACCGACTCGCCCGACACCGCCCTCGCGCTGGCCGGCCAGGGCGTCCGCGATGTCACGCGGATCGCCGCGAGCGAGCCGGAACTCTGGGTCCAGATCCTGGGCGCCAACGCGCCCGCCATCGTCGAGATCCTGCATGCCTACCGCGACGACCTCGACCGGGTGCTCGTCGCGCTCGGCGATATCGATGCCGCAGGCGCCCGGCGGACGGTCGCCGAGGAGCTCGCCGGCGGGAACGCCGGTGTGTCCCGGCTCCCGGGCAAGCACGGCCAGGACCGGAAATATTCGCGCTTCGTGGTGATGGTCGAAGACCGTCCGGGCGAACTCGCCCGGCTGCTGGACGAGCTCGGAGAGCTCGGCGTGAACCTGGAGGACCTGCGCCTGGAGCACTCGCCGGGCGCGGCGTTCGGCCTCGCCGACATCGCGGTCCTGCCCGAAGTGCTGCACCGGACCGTGGACGACCTGACCGAACGTGGATGGAGGATCACCGGATGACCGGGACGACCGTGGTCGCCGTCGACGGACCGGCCGGAAGCGGCAAGTCGAGCGTCAGCAAGGCGACCGCCCGCCGCCTCGGCTGGGCGTACCTCGACACCGGCGCCGCCTACCGCGCCCTCAGCTGGTACGTGATCGCCCGCCGGGTCGATCCCACCGACGCCGGAGCGGTGATCGACTCGCTGCCGGACTTCGACTATCGCATCGGCACCGACCCGGACACCTACCACGTCTTCGTCGGCGACGCCGATGTGACCGAGACGATCCGCACGCCCGAAGTGACCACGGCCGTCAGTGCGATCGCGCGCGTGCCGGAGGTGCGCGCCTTCCTTACCGGGCTGTTCCGCGACATCATCCGGCACTCCGATCGGGACGGCATCGTGGTGGAGGGCCGCGACATCACCACGGTGGTCTGCCCCGATGCGCCGGTGCGCATCCTGCTGACCGCCGACGAAGCCGTTAGAATGGCCAGACGTTCCGCGGAGCTGGCAGATCACTCCGCCGCCCACGTCGGCGAGGCCCTGCGGAGGCGCGACGCGGCAGACTCCCGAGTCGTCGACTTCATGAATGCCGCAGACGGTGTGACCACCGTCGATTCCACCGACCTCGATTTCGACCAGACCGTCGACGCGGTCATCCAGGTCGTACAGAAAGCAGCCCATGTCTGACATCGAAAACGAGCCCTCCGGCGAGGACGACCTCGTCGTCCGGCTCTCCGAGCTCGACGAGGACCTCGCGGTCCAGCGGGCGAACGCGCTCCGCAGCGGCCTCGAGGAGTACGAGCTCGAGGAGAGCGACCTCGATCTCCTCGAGATCGCCGGCGAGGATGTCGAAGGCATCACCTACCTGCCCGCGCTGCCGGTGCTCGCCATCGTGGGCCGCCCGAACGTCGGCAAGTCGGCGCTCGTGAACCGTATCCTCGGTCGCCGTGAGGCCGTCGTGGAGGACACCCCTGGCGTGACGCGCGATCGCGTCTCGTACCAGGCGGAGTGGAACGGCCGAAAGTTCACCCTGGTCGACACCGGCGGATGGGAGCCCGATGCCCGCGGCATCGACGCGTCCGTCGCGGCGCAGGCCGAGGTCGCGATCGACCTGGCCGACGCCGTCCTCTTCGTCGTGGATGCGACGGTCGGCCCGACTTCGACCGACGAGCGTGTCGTCCCGCTGCTGCGGAAGTCCGACAAGCCCGTCTTCCTGGCCGCCAACAAGGTCGACGACACGCGCCAGGAGCCGTACGCCGCCGAACTGTGGTCCCTCGGGCTGGGCGAGCCGCATCCCGTCTCCGCCCTGCACGGCCGTGGAGTGGCGGACCTGCTGGACGAGATCCTGAAGGTCCTGCCGGAGGAGTCCGCCTTCGCCAAGCGCGGGGTCGGCGGCCCGCGTCGCGTGGCCATCATCGGCCGGCCGAACGTCGGCAAGTCCTCGCTGCTCAACAAGACGGCGGGGGAGGAGCGCGTGGTCGTCAACGACCTCGCCGGCACCACCCGCGACCCCGTCGACGAGCAGGTCGAGCTCGGCGGCAAGGTGTGGCGGTTCGTCGACACCGCGGGCATCCGCCGCCGGGTGCACCTGCAACAGGGCGCTGATTTCTACGCCTCGCTCCGCACCTCCACGGCGCTGGAGAAGGCGGAGGTCGCGGTCGTCGTCCTCGACGTGAGCGAGCCGATCAGCGAGCAGGACGTCCGCATCATCGACCTCGTCCTCGAGTCGGGCCGTGCGCTCGTGCTCGCGTTCAACAAGTGGGACCTCCTCGACGACGAGCGCCGTCGCTACCTGGAGCGCGAGATCGAGCAGGACCTCGCGCACGTGTCGTGGGCGCCGCGCGTCAACATCTCGGCTCGCACGGGCCGGCACCTGGAGAAGCTGGTCCCGGCACTGGAGCTGGCTCTCGAGTCGTGGGACACCCGCATCCCGACCGGCAAGTTCAACGCCTTCCTCGCCGAGCTGACCGCGGCCCACCCGCACCCGGTCCGCGGCGGGAAGCAGCCGCGCATCCTGTTCGGCACGCAGGCGACGAGCCGGCCGCCGACATTCGTGGTATTCACAACAGGCTTCCTCGATCCCGGCTACCGGCGGTACATCATCCGCCGCCTCCGCGAGGTCTACGGCTTCGACGGGTCGCCGATCGTGCTGAACATGCGCGTGCGCGAGAAGCGCAAGCGCTAGCCGTCGCTGCGTGAACCGTCCGCACCGTCCGTGTCAAGAGCGACACGCGGGCGGTTCGCGCGATGTTCACGTCACCGGAGCCCCCAAAGAGGGGGCGACCATAACGGGGGTATTTGTACCCCTGTCTGTCCTCACTATGGTGGACAACTGGGAGCTACCCGACCGTGTCCGCCCGAGGGCACGGGCTCCCGTCACCCGAGGACCGTACCCGATCATGAGTTCTACAGCTGCATACACCCCTGCCCGAAAGCGCCAGCTCGGCTCCGAGAAGCGCACTGAACCGCTCCCGACGGTCCACCCGAGGCCGTCGGATCGCAAGATCACCTGGAGCCGCGTCGCCATCGTGCTGACCGTGCTCTTCTGGGCGATCTACGTGGTCACCACGATCATCCGCCAGTTCATCGACAGCGGAAGCCAGAACTTCCGCTTCACGATGGAGGCAATCGGCTACACGGTCGTCGTCACCTTCCTCACGTTCTCGGCCCTGATGTACCTGGTGGCCCGGCAGGGAGCGCTCCAGCGCTTCCAGAAGCACG
Organism: Leifsonia sp. HAY1-4F; assembly: GCF_056755275.1. Classification (NCBI taxonomy): domain Bacteria; kingdom Bacillati; phylum Actinomycetota; class Actinomycetes; order Micrococcales; family Microbacteriaceae; genus Leifsonia; species Leifsonia sp. HAY1-4F. The sequence goes on along the minus strand of NZ_JBNDHX010000008.1, from coordinate 20,846 downwards.
TCCGCGTGCCGCGCGCCGAGCTCGACCGGCACTTCGCCGAGAACCAGCCCTCCATCACCGTGCTCGTGCCCTCGTACGCCGAGGAGCCGGAGGTCGTGCGGATGACGCTGCTCTCCGCGGCCCTCCAGGAGTTTCCCTCCAAGCGCGTGGTGCTGCTGCTCGACGACAGCCCGAATCCGACCGATCCGGCCGTCATCGAACGGCTCGAGGCCACGCGGAACCTCGCCGACGACGTCAGCGCCATGCTGGCCGAGCCGCGGTTCCGGTTCTCGGACGCGCTCATGCGCTACGAGCTCGGCGACTCCGGCGTGTACGCCACGGACGAGTCCGCGATCGAGCTCGCCAACCAGTACCGCTGGGCCGCCGAGTGGCTCTACGGCCAGGCCGAGGCGCACGCCGTCGAGGACCACGTCGACGTCTTCTTCGCCGACCAGGTGCTGCGCGCCCTCGGCGACGACCTGGCGCTGACCGGCGAGGCCGTCGCCGCCGCCTACGCCTCCGGCGCCTCCCTGACCACGAAGCGTGTGGCCCAGCTGTACCGCCGGCTCGCCTGGACCTTCGACGCCGAGCTCACCGTCTTCGAGCGCAAGAAGTGGGCATCCCTCTCGCACGAGGCCAACAAGGCGATGAACCTGAACGCCTACATCGGCCTCATGGGCGGAACGTTCCGCGTCGAGGAGACGCCGGACGGCCCGGTCCTGAACCCGGTCCCCGGCGGCCAGCGCCGCGCAGGCGACATCGTGATCCCGGACAGCGACTTCCTGCTGACCTTGGATGCCGACTCCATCCTGCTGCGCGAGTACTGCCTCCGGCTCACCTACTTCCTGCAGCAGCCGGACAACGCGCGCGTCGCGGTCACCCAGACGCCGTACTCGTCCTTCCGCGGCGCCGGCACCCGCATCGAGCGCCTCGCCGGCGCGACGACCGACATCCAGCACATCCTGCACCAGGGCAAGAGCTACTACGGCGCGACGTTCTGGGTGGGCGCGAACGCGGTGATCCGCAAGCGCGCGCTCGAGGACATCGTCGAGACCGAGTTCGTCGGCGGCTTCGAGGTGCGCCGGTACATCCAGGACCGCACCGTCATCGAGGACACCGAGTCGAGCATCGATCTCGGCACCCACGGCTGGACGCTCGCCAACTACCCGGAGCGCCTCAGCTACTCGGCCACCCCGCCGGACTTCGGCTCGCTCATCGTGCAGCGGCGCCGCTGGGCGAACGGCGGACTGCTCATCCTGCCGAAGCTCTGGCGTCAGGTGAAGGAGCGGAAGCGCCGAGGTGAGACCGTGTCCCGCATCGAGCTGCTGCTGCGCATCAACTACATGGCGTCGATCAGCTGGGCGAGCTTCGGCCTGATCTTCCTGCTGGCGTACCCGTACGACGGCCGGCTGCTCAGCCCGATGGTCCTCCTCGCCGCGCTGCCGTACTTCATCAGCCAGGCCGCGGACCTCCGCTACACCGGGTACAAGGCCACCGACATCCTGCGGATCTACGGCTTCAACCTCATCCTGCTCCCGGTGAACCTGGCCGGAGTCCTGAAGTCCATCCAGCAGTCGCTCACCGGCAAGAAGATCCCGTTCGCCCGCACGCCCAAGGTGAGGAACCGCACGGCTTCGCCGCTGCTCTACGTCGTGGCGCCGCTCGCGATCGTCGCGTTCTCGCTGTTCACGCTCTGGCGCGACTGGAACGCACACAACTGGGGCAACGCCGCGTTCGCCGCGTTCAACGCGACGCTCGCCGTGTGGGCGATCGTCTCCTACATCGGCATCGGCAACACGATCGTCGACATCTGGCTCGGCGTGACCAAGCCGCTCTACGTGGACAAGTCCCGTAAGCGGGCGGCCGAGCAGGCGCAGCCGCAGACGGCCGCGCTCGACTGGCGCTCCGTGCTGTACTACGGGCACTCCGGCGGCGAGGTGCCCCACCTGGCGGGCGTCGGCGCTCTGACGGGAGAACCGGCCGTCGCCGAGTCCGTCGGCGCCGAGCCGGTCGGCGAGGACTCCGAGTCCCTCAGCGCCGAGAGGCAGGTCGCCTGATGTCCCGCGCATCCAAGAAGCAGGCCGTTCCCGACCTCGACCGCGCCCAGGCACCCGAATCGACCGGCGGGCGCCGGCTCTCCCCGTGGCGGGTGATCGCCGCAGCACTGGTCGGCATCGTCGTCGTCTCGGTGGGCGCCGTCGGCCTGCAGTGGTGGTCCGCCCGCGCGGCCGTCGACGCGAAGCCGTGGTTCGCGTCCTATGTGGATGTCACGGCCACCCCCCGGTTCGCGTTCGAGAACATGGGGACCACCTCCACGAAGGATGCGGTGCTGTCGTTCATCGTGTCCTCGCCGGAGAAGTCGTGCACACCGAGCTGGGGCGCGGCGTACACGCTCGACCAGGCGCGCGGATCCCTCGACCTCGACCGCCGGATCGCGCGCCTGCAGCAGCAGGGCGGGACCGTCGCGGTCTCGTTCGGCGGCCAGCGGAACGATGAGCTCGCGGTCGACTGCACCGATCCCTCGGCCCTGAAGAAGGCGTACGCCTCGGTCGTCGACCGCTACAAGATCGGCACCATCGACCTCGACCTGGAGGGCAGCGGTCTCGCCGACCACGACGCCACCGTGCGCCGGGCCACCGCCATCGCCGCCCTGCAGCAGGAGCGCAGGTCCGAGGGCAAGGCCCTCGCCGTCTGGCTGACCCTCCCGGTCGCGCCGACGGGCATGACCTCGGACGCGACGGACGCCATCGCCGCCATGCTCGCGGCCAAGGTGGATGTGGCCGGCGTCAACGTCATGACGATGGACTTCGGCAACTCCAAGGATGCGAAGGCGTCCCTGGCGAAGAACTCGGAGACGGCCGTCTCCGCCGCGCAGCGCCAGCTCGGCGTCCTGTACGACCGGGCCAAGCTGCACCAGAGCGACCCGAACCTGTGGGCCAAGCTGGGTGCGACTCCGATGATCGGGCAGAACGACGTGGGGGACGAGGTCTTCACGATCGCGGACGCCACCGCGTTCAACGCCTGGGCCGTCTCGAACGGGCTCGGCCGCATGTCCATGTGGTCCGCCAACCGCGACACCACCTGCGGCACGAACTACGTGGATGTGTCGGTCGTCTCGGTCGCCTGCAGCGGCGTCGCACAGGGCAAGAAGACGTTCGCCGGCATCCTGTCCAAGGGCTTCGACGGTCACATCGGTCTGGGGGAGGGCGCCGTCACGACGGCCGAGCCGACCACCACCGCGGCCGCCGACGACCCCGCCCACTCCCCGTACCCGGTGTGGGCGACGAAGAACTCCTACCTCAAGGGCACGAAGGTCGTCTGGCACCACAACGTCTACGTCGCCAAGTGGTGGACGAAGGGCGACGTGCCCGACAACCCCGTCCTGAACTCGTGGGAGACCCCGTGGGAGCTCGTCGGCCCGGTGCTCCCGGGCGAGACGCCCATCCCGCAGCCGACCCTGCCCGCAGGAACCTACCCCAACTGGGCGGGCACTGCGGACTACGACAAGGGTCAGCGGGTGCTCTTCGACGGCGTACCCTTTGAAGCGAAGTGGTGGACGCAGGGCGACAGCCCGGAGGCGGCCAGCGCGAACCCCGACTCGTCCCCCTGGACCCCGTTGACCCAGGACGAGATCGACCAGATCATCGGCGGCACCGCCCGCTGATCACAGCTCGGCGGCGGGATGTTGACTCCCCCCATCGCATCCCGTCGCCGACCACACCTGGACTCCCGCTGCGGGGCGGTGCGTCCGGGCGCGCGTGCGCGCCGCTCTGCGGCGTGCGCGGCGCAGTGTCGGCGGGGCGCCATGCGCCGTCGGGCGGTGCACGCTCCGCCCCGCCGACACGCAAGCTCCCGCCTCCGTCCGCGTGCGCGGCCCCCCGCCCCGACACGCTAAGATGGACGAGTTGCCTCGCCCGGTGCCCTGCGGCCCGACGAAGCGACAGCGGGCTGTGGCGCAGTTTGGTAGCGCACTTGACTGGGGGTCAAGGGGTCGCAGGTTCAAATCCTGTCAGCCCGACGCCGTGAAAAAGCCGGAGGGCACGAAGGTCGCAAAGCGACCCCGTGCCCTCCGGCTTTTTCACGGCTCGCTGCTGTCTATTGGGGTCCCCGCCCGCGCGGGGCCCCGGCGCCGACCCGAGCGCAGCGAGGGCCGGTGTTTCGGGGAGCGGGTGGGGCGCAGCCTGGCGACGGGCGTGGAGAAGCGACCCACTTGTCGGTTGAGGACTCGCAAGATCCCTACATGACGCCAGCTATCAGAAGAACCGTGTAGAGGGCCCAGCATGCAGCGGCGATGTAGCTCCCCATGCTCTGGGTCGGCTTGCGCTTCCTCCCGGAATACACACCGAAGACCACGAAGAACCCAGACAACACGGCGAACGTGACGGGGTTCACCACGCGTGCCAGGTCACTGTGATCGGTGAGCCCGAGAACGATCTGGACCGCGATGCTCGCAATGACAACTCCGATGAGAACTGTCATTGCGATGTACAGGGCGGACCTCTTGCGAGGTCGCGTGTCAGTAGTCATAGCTTCCTAAGCGATGCAGGACTTCAGGCCGTAGATGGAGGCGGCGGTTGCCCAGACACCAAGACCTGAGCTGGTGGTGACAAGTCCGGCACCCGTGCCTGCAATCGCAACGATGCAATCTAGGCTAGCTCGTGCAGGGTTACCCGGCTGGCCGTTGAGTGTCAGATAGTACGTGTAGGCCACTCGCCCGTTGTAGTACATCTGGAGGCGGGAACCCCGGCAGGTCCGAAGGAAGGTGCCCGGCTTCAGGAAGTAGCTGCTCCCATTGGTGAGCACGCAGTTGTAGGAATAGGCGCTCGTGGACGGGTCAGCGACAACCGGGAACGCGGTGTGCTCGTTGAATTCGACCACCTGTGTGAGCGTGTTCCCGTGGACCTCATACCGCGTGGGAACAGGGATACCGTTCGCATCCTTCGCCCAGGCGTCTCCGAATACGCGTAGCGGAGACCCGTCCGCTGTCACGATTGCCACAGTGCCGTCCGGAGTCTGCACGAGAGATGCGCCGTCCGGAACATCAATCGGGTAGTCATAGCGCTTGGGCGCCTGCGCGTTCTCGATCACTGTGTTGAGCTGGAGGGTGCCATCGGCCTTGATGAGTGGGACCGTGGTCGAGCCGTTGTTGTTATCGAACGCCACAACGCCCGGAAGCTGCGAATCCGCGGCGTCGGACGCCTGCTCAGCGAACGGCAAGCCGATCCGCAGAGAACCCCCGAGCCGCAGACCGTCAGCTGGGTCAACAGGGACATCTACGGTGCCGCCCGGAAGGGTCGCCGCCGCGGCGGTGTCACTGTCGCTACTCACTATCGCCAGGCCGGAAAGCGAGCCCGGTACTACGCCTTGGATTGCGGCAACCGCATCTACTGCGTTGACCTCCGCCGCGTCCAGCGCGGCAAATCCGGTCAGGCTGGCACCGACGAGGCAGACTCCCGTCATTGCTGCGGTCGACATGAAAACACGAGACTTCTTCATCGAGGTCTCCTTTCGTTCAGCATCGAACGAAATGGACAGATGTCCGTCACCCGGCACGCCGGAACGATCGCAGTCCACTACTCGAGGGCGGTTGCCCTCTTACCGATAGAGACGCAGCACCTGCCAGGACATGACGCGGGTTTGTAGAGGGAACTCAGGTGGGTTGGGAATCAAGGTCGCAAGGTCAGCCACCGCAGATCACCCTGCCCGGCAGTGAGCCGGTACCCCCGCAAAACTCAGGCCCCCCGATGCGTGCAAGCCGCGCTTCTGTCGGTCGCTCCTGAAACAATCAGCCATGACTGAATCCTGGTGGATCAAGTTCGAGCGAGCGCAACATCATCGCGCAGAAGCCGAAGCACTCATCGCGGGGATGCTAAGCCATCCGGCCATCCGCATCGAGAAGAGCTTCGACGATAGCCGCTGGAGCTTCAGGGTTCACCACGACGTACCAACCGATAACCAGCTTCCTGCGATCATCGGTGACTTCCTGTTCAACTTGCGGTCCGCCCTTGACCACATCATTGCGGCGAACGTCGAGCACCCGGACAACTCGAACCTCTTCCCGGTTTACTACGAGGACTTCACCGCACCCGCGCACCTCACCAAGAGGCTCAAATCGCACGCTCAGCGTTGGGCGAATCTCAAGAAGCAGTTACCCCGTGCCGTCTTCAAGGTGGTCGAGCTCGCGCAGCCGTTCATCGTCTGCCAGATCGACGGAACGGACCCAGCCGAAGCTGCGCTCACCATCCTTCACGAGTTGCAGAACCGGGACAAGCACGCAAGCCTCGGAGTGGTGACCTACCACATCCTCAACCCCCGGGGGTTCGTGGTAGCCGGCGACCCTGATCGTCGGGTGCCAATTCAATACCCAAGCCTTACGCCTGATTCGCTGATCCCTAACGGGTCAGTCATCTTCGCTTCAGAAGTCGATGTGGAGGTTGAGTTCGAGGGCGAAGTGAAGCTCGCGGTGATCGGCGGCCCCCTGGCTCGGCATCGGCCGCTGCCCGAGCTGTTCGTCGACATCCAGTCAGAGGTTGAGGCCGTGTTGCAAGCCGTGGAGCGCAACATGCCGTGACTTGCCGAAACGGACATCGACAGCACCGCTTCAGATTCGACTGAAAGGTCGCTCGAACCCCAAATGAAGCGCCCCCGCGGCGGACTCCTGTAGGGGCACCCGTGACGAACACCACCACCACGAAGACCGCTGCCGCAGCGAAGCCCGAGTTCAGTGGGCTGTGACGCGCGGCACCTGGGTGCTGCGTCACCTCAGGATCAGGGCGGCAAACGCTAACCAGGCTGCGGCACCGACAAAGCATGCTGTCGCATGCTTTGGTTGACGCCGTTTTGCCTGATCCACGCCCATCAGAATGCACAAGAGGGAAAACAGTGCGTAAACGGCCGCATCCAATGGGCTATTGAGGAACCCGGGGAGAGTGCCTGTCACCGACAGGATGATACGGAGCACCAGGAGAGTACCCATGGCCACAGCCACAACAGTCTCCGCAACTCGCAGACTTCTCGCTTTGGCAAATCCTTGCGTTGGTCCCATGCCTTACCCCGTGCAGGACTTCAGGCCGTAAACCGACGTCCCAAGGCCCAACCATGCAACGGCACCCTTTGCGGTCAGCACCACAGCTCCCCCGATCCCATAGGCGGATGCGGATGCGGCGAAACCGGTCAGGCTCGCACCGATAATGCAGGCCCCTGCCAGCATTGCAGCTGACATCAAAACACGAGACTTCTTCACTGAGGCCTCCCTTTCGTTCATCACCGAACGAAGTGGACACAATGTCAGTCACCCGGCAAGCCGGAACTGTCGCAGTCCACACATCGGAAGGGTAGAAAGCCCTTCACTTACTCAGACTCAAATGTCACGCGAACGTGACGCGGCGTTGCACGAATTGTGTTCACATGCGCACAGCCATCCAGCAACCAGCGCCGCGCCGCGTGTAGGGAGTCCCAATCGCGAATTCAGCGTCCGACGTCGGAACTCGGCGTCGGCGGGAGCGTCGGCATGATGAGGTGGCCGTCGTCGGGTCCGCCCACCTGGAGTTCGCCATCCGCCCGGACGAGCACCTTACGGCTCCATCGGTCGGGCATCGGGCAGGGGCTGCCATTCTGGCCTGAGGTGTGTTCCAGGCCGAAGCGCGCTGTGCTGGTCGCGGTCGAGCCCGGTGTGGTCAGGGTGACGATGAGCGTGTGCGCGCTGGTGTCGGGGCGCCGGCCCATTAGGGAGATATCGAACGATCCGGCCGCTCCTCCGTGGGCGCACTGTGCGGCGTAGCACGCCTCGATGCTTCCGCCGGGATGTGTCGCCAGCCACCCCTGACCGTCGATCCTGACATAGGGGAGCGCGATAGCCGCGCCCGCGCATACTACGGGAGCACAGCCGGCGAGAAGGAGAACGGTGGCGACCGCGGGAAAGGCCAGTCGTCGCCGGACGACGCGGCCTTTGCGGTGGTCGGCGGTCGTCAGTTTCATGCGGCCCCCTTCGCCCGACGTCAGGATCGATCCTGGACGAGAAGTCGCCGACGGGGAAGGGGGGACCGATTGGAGGCAGACTCATCCGCCCGCTGTCGCAGCTTCGCCCGGCGCGAACCGCGTGTGCGCCGTTTTGGAACGTGTGCTGCGGCGCGAGCAGGTGCACACGTTACGAACTGCCGCGCGAGCAGGCGCACGCCTTACGAAAGCGACCCGGCGCCTACCGAGCCCACCGCCCTCGCGGTCGTCTGAGCCATCGGTGGAGCCGCACTACTCGACGGAGGCCGTCGCGCTCGGCGGTGCGGCATGCGGGGAGTGTGCCGGCACGATCCCGTGTTCCAGCGCGTACAGGCTGGCGCCGATCCGGTTGCTCACGCCGAGCTTGCCGTAGATGCGCTCCACGTGGTTGCGCACCGTCTTCTCCGAGAGCGTGAACAGCCCGGCGATCTGCCGGTTCGATTGGCCCTGTGCGACCAGGACGAGCACCTCGACCTCCCGTGACGTGAGTCGGTCCTCGCGAGCGGCGCGCCTGGGGGTGGCATGTCCCGCTGCTGTGAGCACGGCAGCGACTGCGGCGTCGTCCAGCCCACCGGCGGCGGCCCGCCTCCTCAACCGCTGGGCGGCCTGGTCGGGTGTCTGGGCAGCCCGGTAAGGGCGTGGCTCCAGCGCCGATTCGTACGCCACGGCAGCGGCCAGGACTCGGTCGAGTACGGGCAGCGCCGATAGTCCGAGCGCGCGCGGATAACCTTCTCCGTCGGGCCGTTCGTGATGGTTCGCCGCGATCCGCGCGACGTCGCCCAGGCCGCTGACTCGTTCGAGGATGCGCGCAGTGAGGTACGGGTGCAGGCGGACGCGTTCCCACTGCTCCGCCGAAAGCTGGGAGGTGGACTCCCAGACCCGATTCGAGATCCCGATTCGCCCGATGTCGTGCACATGGCCCGCGCGGCGGACCGCGGCGACGTCGGCGCTGTCGAGTCCGAGGTGCGATGCGGCGTGCGCCGCGAGCTCGGCGACTGCGCGTGAATGGCCGAGTGTGTACGGGAACTTGAGGTCCGCGAAATCGCCGAGCGCGATGAGCATGCGGTCGAGCTCCGCGGGGGTGAGCGGGTGATCCCGGTCGGGGGCCTCCGCGAGGGCGGCGTCCCAGTAGCTGCCGTGGTCGGGTGGGGCCAACAGTGATGCAGGATCCGAGAGAAACGCGTCGGCGACCAACGGGTCGAACTGCCCTCCGCGTCGCGATCGCACCAGATGCTCCGCGCCGCCGGGACCGTAGGTGCGGTCGTGCACCTCCACGAGGTCGGCCAGTTGCGCGACCCGCATCTCGATCGGCAATTGGTCGCCCGCCAGGCCCTGCGGGCCGCCGGTGCCGTCGAAGCGCTCGAACGTGGCGCCCAGTACGGTCTGGACGTGGTTCGACAGGCCGATCTCGGCGGCCAGCAATGAAGCCGAGGCGCAGTGCGAGTGCACGAGTGCACCCAGCTGCGCAGTCGGGCTGCGCATGAGCCGACCGATCAGCCTGATCCGCTGCGGCAGGGGAGCACCGTACGCGACATTGCCCATCAGGAACCGCATGTATGGCAGGCCCGCCCAGTCCACGAGGTACGCCTCCCGCTTGACGGCGATGTCATCGCCGAACCAGCGGGTGTACTCGGTCGAGTCGGCGTGGCACCCGATCCACATCACGAGCGTGGTGTGGAAGGTGGTGTCGCGTTGCTCGCGGGTCAGTCCGATGCGGTCGGCGAGGCGGGTCGCGATGATCGCCGAGCGCAGAACGTGCTCCGCCGGCTGGCCGAGCCCGAGGTCGAGCGCGATCGACAGCGCGGCGAGCAGCTCGGTGCGGTGCGTCGCGCCCGCGGGAGGTGACACAAACTCATTCTGCACCCGGACGGGCACTCATGCTTCCGCTTCGAGCAATTCGCGCTGGCGCTCGGCCGCTGAGATGTGCCGCGAGGGATCGAAGGCGTCGTAGCGGGAGAACCCGTACACGAAGATGCCGAGCTGCGGCAGCCAGAAGCCGCCGATGCGTGCCTGCGACGGCAAGGGCTGCGGGGCTCCGAGATCCCGGCCGGCGAGCGTGGCCCGGCTGTCCTCGATCGTCCAGATGCGCAGCGGTGCCGCGCGGAAGCGCTGTCGGTTGGGCATCTGGCCGGCGAGCCGTACCGTGCCCACGCCGAGCATCGGGCCAGCCATCCGTCCCATGAGCGCCAGGACGACCGGCGCAGCCCACATCCGGAGCGGCATCGCGCGTCCCATCGCGGTCATCATCCGGCTGACCACGGTCTGCCCGACGGCCACCGTCCAGTCCAGGATGTCGCCGACTCGAACGTGCAGCGTCTGGTCGTCGAGCCACTCCAGCGCGATGTCGGAGCGGATCGAGGGATGGCTGCACGCCGCGCCGATAAATCGCTCGCAACTGTGCGCTGGATCGGATGTCGAGTACACCCTCCAGTCGCCCTCCGGGCCGCGGTGCCACACCGCGCGATAGCCCGCGCCGAAGCTCGCGGCCGTGTTCGCGCGAAGCGCGAGGTAGTCGCCGGAGGCGAAGGAGAGGCCCATCACCCCGTAGCCGCTGATCCGCTCGTCGTCACCCGTCGGGAGCCATGGTCTCGCTTCGGAGAGCTCGGCAACGGCGCGGGGCGTCTCTCCGGTGGACATCATCGTCCCTGGACGACCGGGAACAGCCGGTCGGCGACGAGTCCGTGGGCCTCCCGGTGAACGGCGGCCGCGGACTCGGGGTCCGGCGCCTCCACCAGGCACCACGCCTTGCCGTTCGTCTCGTCCACCCAGTAGGCGCGGTAGTCGACGCCGTATTTCGTCTGGACCAGCAGATCCTGTGCGTGCGCGCCGGCCACGTCGGCTGCCGTCGTGCCCTCGGGAAGGCTTTCGTGCACATCCATGTAGAGCGTCATGATTCCTCCAAGATCGAATTCCTGCCTCCAGACTGACGCTGGCGCGAGAAGGGGTCATGGGGCATCTGCCTCAAGTTCAGGATGAATGCCGACGACGCAGGCGCCGAGGGGAGCGCAACGCGAGGTCGGCGGGCGAGCTGCAGGGTGTCAGGAGCGGTTGGACACGTGATTCACCGGCTAGCTGCCGACGTCGGAACGCGGCGTCGGCGGGAGCGTCCGCCGACGTGACCTTGAGCGGCGCGAACGCGTGTGTGCGCCGTTTGGGAACGTGTGCTGCGGCGCGAGCAGGCGCACACGTTACGTACTGCCGCACGAGCAGGTGCACACGTTACGAACTGCGGCACGAGCACGCGCGCGCCTGGCGAATTGCGGCGCGAGCCGCTCGGCCACGTGCTTGCCAACCACACCTCAGCGATATATCGTTAGCTATCGCTGACCACACAAGGAGGCACCCAATGTCATCGTCATTCTCCGCCGGCGGGTTCGGTGGCCGCATGGACCCGGAGGCCATGTGGCAGGCGTTCGAGCAGTTGCGGTCCACGTTCGAGAAGAAGGTGGGGACGCGGATGGGACGCGGCGACGTTCGCGCCGCCGTGCTCGCCCTGCTCGCCGAGAAGCCGATGCACGGCTACCAGATCATCCGCGAGATCGAGGAGCGCAGCGGCGGCAGCTGGAAGCCCAGCGCCGGATCGGTGTACCCGACCCTGCAGCTGCTCTCCGACGAGGGGCTCATCACGGCGGAGGAGTCCAACGGGCGCAAGACGTACGCGCTGACCGAGGCTGGACGCGAGGTCGCCGCGGCCGAGGGCGCCGTGCCGTGGCTGGGCGACGAGACCGGCGAGCGGCGTGCGCCGGGCGCAGGCGCGGGCCACGGCGCGTTGCCCAAGGCAGGCATCGAGCTCGCGCAGGCTGCCGCGCAGGTGCACCGCACGGGGACTCCGGAACAGATCGCGGAGGCGGCTGCCATCCTCGAAGAGGCACGCCGGCGGCTGTACGCGATCCTCGCCCAGGGCTGAACGGGTGACGACCGAGCAGGCGCCGGCCCCGGCGTCCGACACTCCCGGTACGACCGCCGCAGAGCCGGTGACGCGCGCGGCCGACTCCGCCTCGCCGGTCACGCCTCTGGCTCCGCCACGCGCGCCCGGCCCTCGCGCGGCGACGCCAGCGACGCGCGCCCGCTACCGCCGTATCCTGCGGTTCGCGGGGTGGAACCTCACGGTGACCTGGTGGTACGAGCTGGTGCTTCCGCGTATCGGCCTCCGCCGCCTCGCCGAGCGGACCCGCCCGCGGCGCATGCGGAAGTTCGCCCAGCGGTTCCACGTGCTCGCGGTCGAGCTCGGCGGCCTGATGATCAAGGTCGGCCAGTTCATGTCCTCCCGGCTGGATGTGCTCCCGCCGGAGATCACGAGCGAGCTGGAGGGACTGCAGGACGAGGTGCCCGCCGTTCCCTTCCCGGCGATCCGTGCTCTCGCCGAGGCCGAGCTGGGTGTCCCGCTGGAGCTGGCGTTCGCATCCATCGACGAGATCCCGGTCGCCGCGGCATCCCTCGGGCAGGCGCACCGGGCGCGGCTCACGCCGGCGACCCGGTCCGAGACGGGACTGGACGGGGTGGTCATCAAGGTGCAGCGTCCGGGCATCGACGCGATCGTGGATGTGGACCTCGCCGCCCTTCGCCGGGTCGCGCGCTGGCTCAGCCGCATCCGGCTCGTCGCCGACCGGGCGGATCCGCCGGCCCTGGTGGAGGAGTTCGCGCGCACCAGCCTGCAGGAGATCGACTACCTGCACGAGGGCGCCAACTCGGAACGGTTCGCCGAGGAGTTCGACGGGGATGCCCGCGTGGGCGTCCCGGCGGTCGTCTGGGAGCGGACCACGCGCCGCGTCCTCACCCTGGAGGACGTGACGGCGATCAAGATCACCGACACCGCTTCGCTCCGCGCGGCGGGCATCGACCCTGCGGAGGTCGCGCCGGCCTTCGCCGAGGTGATGTTCGACCAGCTGTTCACGAACGGGTTCTTCCACGCGGACCCGCATCCGGGCAACATCTTCGTGACACCGACACCGACACCGAATGCTGCAGGCGGCCGGCCCTGGCGCCTCACCTTCGTGGACTTCGGGATGATGGGCGAGGTCCCTCCCGGCATCCGGAGCGGGCTGCGCCGGCTGCTGATCGCGGCAGCATCCCGCGACGGCAAAGCGCTCGTGGATGCGATCCGCGAGGTGGGCGTACTGCTGCCGACCGCCGACACCGCCGAGCTCGAACGCGCGATGGTGCACCTGTTCGCTCGCTTCGGCGGGATGGGGTTCGCTCAGCTGCGGGAGGTGGATCCGCGGGAGTTCCTCGAGTTCGCGGACGAGTTCGGCGATGTGGTGCGCTCGCTCCCGTTCCAGCTTCCCGAGAACTTCCTGCTCATCGTCCGGGCGATGGCGCTCACCTCCGGCGTCTGCAGTGCGCTCGACCCCGACTTCAACCTCTGGGACTCGGTCGAGCCGTACGCGGCGCAGCTGCTTCGGGAGGAGCGCGGCAACGTGGTGCAGGACCTCGCGCAGCAGGCGCTCGAGATCGCCGGCGTCGCCTGGAGGCTGCCCAAGCGTCTGGATGCGCTGGTCACCCGGGTGGAGGACGGCTCGATCGCGGTCAGCACGCCCCGGCTGGAGCAGCGGGTCGCGCGCCTCGAACGGACGGTGCGGCGCCTGGTCGCGGCGATCGTCTTCGGCGGCACGATCGTCGCCGGGGCCATCGTGCACGGCGGCGACCCGGTGCTCGGATCGGTGCTCATGATCGGGTCCGTGGTTCCGTTGGCGTTCACCGTCTTCACAGGCCGGCGGGGCGGCTGAGGCGGAATACCGCCTGATGGATGGGCGTTTCACCCACCATGGCAACCACTGAGATCACGTCGACCAACCACGACCAGACCGTCGCCGACGGCATCGTGCTGCTCGACTTCTGGGCCGACTGGTGCGGTCCCTGTCACATGTTCGCGCCCGTGTTCGAGAAGGCGTCCGAGCAGCACTCCGACATCACGTTCGGCAAGATCGACACCGAGGCGCAGCAGGAGCTGGCCGCGTCCTACGGCATCCAGTCCATCCCGACCCTCATCGCGTACCGCGACGGCATCCCGCTGTTCTCGCAGGCCGGCGCGCTGCCGGGCGAGGCGGTCGAGAACCTCATCGAGCAGATCCGCGAGCTCGACATGACCGAGGTGCGGAAGCAGTACGACGAGCTGAAGGCGGCCGCGCAGCAGCAGGCCTGATTCGCGCGTCGAGGGCGCGGCACCGTCAATCGACGGGTGCCGCGCCTTTCTCGTTCCCGCTGCGGGCGTCGCGGATGCCCGCAGCCACGGCGCGTCGGACCACCCAGTACAGGGCGTACAGCGCGACCGCAGCGATGGTGACGGTGAGGGCGAGGCTGGTCAAGCTGTCCACGGTCAGTCCTCAGTCCTCAGTCCTCGTCCGCAACGCCGACCGCGTCCGCGACGGCGACGCGCTCGCGCGCCGGCGTGAGCAGCCTGCCGAGGTACGCCATGACGACCGACGCCCCGATCAGAGCGACGCCGAGCGGCGGGACGGTCTGGGCGATCAGTTGACCGATATACGACAACCCGGTCAGCAGGCCCTGGTCGACGCCGCTCGCCGTGTTGTACGAACCTGTCATCGCGTGGCCGAGGAACGGCATGGACGTAGTCAGCAGCATCCCCGCCAGTGTCAGCCCGATTCCCCACCACAGCACGACCTTCGGTCGCAGCTTCGACTCGTTCACAGACGTCCCCCTTCGTCGCGTTCACCCCGATGCTAACGGATGCGCGGTGCCGGGTACCGAAGGAGATCGGGGCTCGAATCTCCTTCGAATGGCAGTACTGAAGGAGATTCGGCCGGGAGCTGTTCGAGTCTCCTTCGATCCGAGGCCCCTCCGGGACGGGGAGGCGGCAGAGGCGGCAGACGCGGCGGAGGCGGGCGAGAGGGAGGCGTCAGCGGCGGGCGGTGTGCGCCGAGGACAGTGCCGCGCTGCTCGCTCGCGCGACGAGTGCCGGCTGGAACTCGACGTGGACCGGCTGCGCGTCCGGCTTCGCCGTGAGCTGCAGCAGCAGGTCCATCGCGGTCGAGCCGATCTCGAGGCTGGGCTGGCGGATCGAGGAGAGGGGTACCACGGCCGCCGACGCGAACGCGATGTCGTCGTAGCCGATGAGGGCGACATCCTCCGGCACCCGGATGCCCGCCTGCAAGAGGCTCTGCAGCAACCCGATGGCGACCAGGTCGTTGGCGGCGAAGACGGCGTCCGGGCGATCGCCGGCCGGGCGTGCGGCGAGGGGCGCACCGACGCGCTGACCTCCCTCGAGCGTGAGGTTCTCCGTCTCCAGCTTCTCGACCGTGCTGCCGGGGAGAGAGGACGCGACCTCCTCTGTCGCCCCGCGGTAGCGGTGGGCGACCTGCTCGATGGCGAAGGGTCCGCCGGCGAAGGCGATACGGCGGCACCCCTGCTCGATCAGGTGGGCCGCGGCGAGGCGTCCACCGGCGACGTCGTCCACGGCGACCGAGCTGAACGAACGGTCGAGGCTGGTGCGGTCGACCAGCACGGAGGGGATGCCGCGGTCCCGCAGGCGGTGCAGGCTCGGGGTCGCATCGCCGACGGGCGAGATCAGCACGCCGCGGATGCGCTCCTGCTCGAACATGGTCAGGTAGCCGGCCTCGCGCTGCTCGTTCTCGTCCGAGTTGCCGACCAGTACCGAGAGCCCGTCGCGCGCCGCCCGGTCTTCTGCCCCTCGGATGAGCGAGGCGAAGAACGGGTTGCCCACGTCGAGGACCACCATGCCGATCCCGCTGCCCTGACCCATCCGGAGCTGGCGGGCGGCGTTGTTGCGCACGAAGCCCAGTTCGGCGATCGCGGTCTGCACGCGCTGCACCACGGCGTCGGAGACCCGCTCGGGACGGTTCAGGACGTTGGAGACCGTCCCGACCGAGACGCCGGCGAGGGCGGCGACATCCTTGACACTGGCGGACGGCATGGCGCTCCTTCATTCGAGGCAGTGCTGCATATTATCCACGTTTCATTACGGTTCTGCACAGATTCCGACAGGGACTTGACGTGGCGCGGTGCGGTCTGGCAAGGTCATTTCAACGTTTCAAAATGAAACGGTTCACACCCGACGTGGAGATCATTCACGACAATGACGTCATCAGCAACTCCCGCTCCCGGCGGGCCACCGGTCCTCGAACTCCGGGGCGTGGCCAAGGCGTTCGGCCAGGTCATCGCCCTCAGCCGCGCCGACCTCCGGGTCGAGCAGGCGTCCATCCACGCCCTCGTCGGTGAGAACGGTGCGGGCAAGTCCACTCTCGTGAAGATCGTCGCGGGGCTCTACCAGCGGGACGCCGGCGAGATGCGATTCCGCGGTGAAGCGGTCGACTTCAGCACCACGGCGGAGGCGAAGAACGCGGGCATCGCGGTCATCTACCAGGAGCCCACTCTCTTCCCCGACCTGTCCGTCACCGAGAACGTCTTCATGGGCCGCCAGCCCACCGACCGCCTCGGGCGTGTCGACCGCAAGGCCATGCGCACCGAGGTCCGTGAGATCTTCCGGCGGCTCGGCGTCCACATCGACCCGGACCGCCTCGCCGAGGGCCTTTCCATCGCCGATCAGCAGCTGATCGAGATCGCCAAGGCCATCTCACTGGATGCGCGCCTCCTGATCATGGACGAGCCGACCGCCGCCCTCTCCGGCGTCGAGGTCGAGCGGTTGTTCGTCGTGGCCCGCAGCCTCCGCGACGAGGGTCGCGGCATCGTCTTCATCTCGCACCGCTTCGACGAGGTGTTCTCGCTCTGCGACACGATCACGGTCATGCGCGACGGTGCCTACGTCTCCACCGACAGCACGGTCGACGTGACCGAGGACGAGATCGTGCGCCGCATGGTGGGCCGGGATGTGACAGAGCTGTTCCCCAAGCAGGCGGCGACGATCGGCGAGCCGCGGCTCGTCGTCGAGCACCTGACCTCCACCGGGGTCTTCCACGACGTCAGCTTCACGGTGCGCTCCGGCGAGATCGTGGCGCTGGCCGGCCTCGTGGGCGCCGGCCGCAGTGAGATCGCGCGAGCGGTGTTCGGCGTCGACGGCTACGAGACGGGCAGCGTCCGGGTGGAGGGGCGGCCGGTGCCCAAGCGCCGGCCGACCGCGGCCATGGCGGCGGGCCTCGCGCTCGTCCCCGAAGACCGTCGCAAGCAGGGGCTGGTGCTGGAGGAGACCGTCGCGCGCAACAGCACCCTGGCCATCCGCAACAAGCTGACCAAGGCGGGCTTCATCCGCAGCGCCTCCGAGAACTCCGCCGCCCGCGTGTGGGCTAGCCGCCTCCAGCTCAAGACCAACGCCCTCGACACACTCGTCGGGACGCTCTCCGGCGGCAACCAGCAGAAGGTCGTGCTGGGCAAGTGGCTGGCCACCGAACCGCGCGTGCTCATCATCGACGAGCCCACCCGCGGCATCGATGTGGGCACCAAAGCGGAGGTCCACCGGCTGCTGTCGGAGCTCGCCGGGCGCGGCATGGCGATCCTGATGATCTCGTCCGAACTGCCGGAGGTGCTCGGGATGGCCGACCGCGTGCTCGTCGTCCGCGAGGGCCGGATCACGGCCGACCTCGACCGCTCCGTCGCCGACGCCGAGAACGTCATGTTCGCGGCCACCCACGCCCTCGAGGAGTCCGCGCGATGACGACACCCACCCTCACGCCCGCGAAGGTGCCCAACGCGGGCGTCCGGATCGCCCGCACCTTCGTCCGGGCTCGCGAGACCGGCATCCTGCTCGCGATCCTCGTCGTGATCGCCGTGACCACGGCCATCAACCCGACGTTCCTGTTCAGCGGCGACGGCTGGCGCGACCTGCTTCTGACGCCCTCCATCCTCGCTCTCGTCGCCATCGGCCAGGCCATCGTCATCATCACCCGCAACGTCGACCTGTCGGTCGGCTCGGTGGTGGGACTGACCGCGTACCTGACCGGGCGTCTCTTCGCCGACATCCCGGGCATCCCGATCATCGCCGTCTTCGTGATCGGCGCCCTCGCCGGCGCAGTGCTCGGTCTGGTGAACGGCGCGCTCGTTGCGTTCGGCAAAGTGCCGGCGCTGGTCATCACCCTCGGCACGCTGTACGCCTATCGCGGCATCGACGTTCTGTGGGCGGGCAGCAACCGCATCAACGCGAGCGACATGCCCGACGCCTTCCTCGGGCTCGGGACGGGGTCCTTCCTCTCCATCCCGTACCTCACCATCCTGGCGGTGCTCGTCATGCTGATCGCGGGCTGGTTCCTCCGGAACCGCCGCGGCGGCCGCGAGCTGTACGCGATCGGCTCCGACCCCGCGGCCGCCGAGCTGTACGGGCTCAAGGTCACGCGCCGCATCCTCACCGCGTTCGTCCTCTCCGGCGCGACCGCGGGCCTCGCCGGAGTGCTGTTCGTCGCCCGCTACGGCACGGTCAGCTCGCAGACCGGAACGGGCCTCGAGCTGCAGGCCGTGGGAGCGGCCGTCATCGGCGGCGTCGCCATCTTCGGCGGCAGCGGTTCGGTGTACGGCGCGGTCCTCGGCGCGGTGCTGCTGCTCACCATCAACCGGGCGCTGCCCATCCTCGGAATCCAGGACTTCTGGCAGCAAGCGGTGGTCGGCGTGCTCATCATCGGCGCCATCGTCCTCGACCGTGTCCTCTCTCTGCGGCTGTCCCGCCGCCTCGTCGCCGAAAGGGAGGTCGCCGCGTGACCGACACCCAGGTGCCCACCACCTCCGCGCCCGCGCGGAGGTACCCCGACTACAGCCGCCCGCTCTGGCAGCGCTGGCTGCTGACCCGCGAGTTCGCCGTGATCGGCGCGCTGATCGTCGTCGCCATCGTGGCCTCCGGGACCGTGCAGAACTTCGGCACCCCGGTCACGCTCGGCTTCCTGCTGCTGGATGTGACCCCCATCCTGATGATCGCGCTGCCGATGACCTTCGTCATCGTCACCGGCGAGATCGACCTCTCGGTGGCGAGCACCCTCGGACTCAGCAGCGTCCTGCTCGGTGTGCTGACGAAAGCCGGGATGCCGTTCGAGTTCGCGATGGTCGTCTGCCTGGTGGTCGGGCTGGTCTGCGGCGCGGTGAACGGGTTCCTCGTCACCGTGGTCGGACTCCCATCGCTCGCGGTCACGATCGGAACGCTCGCGCTGTTCCGCGGCATCGCGGTCGGCCTGCTCGGCACGACGGCGATCACCGACTTCCCGTTCTTCTGGCAGAATCTCGCGCAGCAGCGCTTCGGAACCTCGGGCATCCCGGTCATCATGGTGCTGGTGGTGGTGCTCGTCATCGTCTTCGCGGTGCTGCTTCACGCCACCCCGTACGGCCGCGGGCTGTTCGCGCTCGGGCTCAGCTCCGACACGGCCGCCTTCTCCGGGGTGAACGTCGCACGCACCAAGTTCATCGCGTTCCTGCTCACCGGTCTGATCTCGGCCCTCGCCGGGATCTACTGGACGCTCCGCTACGGGAGCGCCCGCGGCGACAACGCCGTCGGGCTGGAGCTTTCGGTGATCGCTGCGGTGCTCCTCGGCGGCGTCTCCATCTTCGGCGGCAAAGGTGCGATGCACGGCGTCATCGCCGGCGTGCTGCTGATCGGAGTGCTGCAGAGCGCGCTCCGGCTGGCGAATGTCAGCTCCGACGCCATCAACATCATCACCGGTGTCCTCCTCATCGTCTCGGTCCTCTCGCCGCGCATCCTCGCTTGGGCGCGCGGCTCCCGAGCCCGCCGACGGCGAAGTCAGCCGTAGGCACGTTCCACCCGCACCACCTGCACCACCTGCTTCACCCACCCCGAAAGGAACAACGATGTTGCCCTCCACCTCGCGCCGCACCAAGCGCCTGTTCGCCCTCGGCGCCGGCGTCGTCGCCGTCGCCCTCGCCGTCACCGGCTGCTCGAGCGGCTCCAACGGCTCCGGATCCGGATCCGGCTCCAAGAACTACAAGATCACCTTCCTGCCCAAGAACCTCGGCAACCCGTACTTCGACACCTCCGACAAGGGCGGCGAGACGGCTATCAAGTCGTTCAAGGGCACCTACAACCAGGTCGGACCTTCGACCGCCACCGCGGACGCGCAGGTCAGCTACATCAACACCCTGACGCAGCAGCAGGTCGGTGCGATCGTGCTCTCGGCCAACGACCCGACGGCCCTCGGCAGCGCCCTCACCCAGGCCAAGTCGGCCGGCGTGAAGATCGTCACCTTCGACTCCGACACGGACGCGAAGTACCGTGACGTCTTCGTGAACCAGGCGACGGCGGAGGGCATCGCCAAGGTTCAGGTCGACACGATCTCGAAGGAGATCGGTGACAGCGGCGAGGTCGCCATCCTCTCGGCCGCCGCCAACGCGACGAACCAGAACGCCTGGATCGACCTGATGAAGAAGGACCTCGCGAAGGACCACCCGAATGTCAAACTCGTCGACACCGTCTACGGCAACGACGACGACCAGACGTCGTTCGACAAGACTGCGGCCCTGCTCCAGACCCACCCGAACCTGAAGGGCATCATCTCGCCCACCACGGTCGGCATCGCGGCTGCGGCACGCTACCTTTCGACATCGGACGCCAAGGGCAAGGTCAAGCTCACCGGCCTCGGCACTCCGAACCAGATGCGCGCCTACGTCAAGGACGGCACCGTCGACGAGTTCGCGCTGTGGAACCCGGAAGACCTCGGCTACCTCGCGGCCTTCGCCGCGAAGGCCTTGATCGACGGTGACATCACCGGCAAGAAGGGCGACACCTTCAAGGCGGGCAAGCTCGGCTCGTTCACGGTCGGCGACAAGGGGACCGTCCTCCTCGGTGACCCGTTCGTGTTCAACAAGGACAACATCGACAAGTTCCACTTCTGATCCCGTCCTGACCCTCGTCGCCCGGCCGGCTCAGGCCCTGTCTCTTATACACATCTCCGAGCCCACGAGACACTCGCTAATCTGGTGGGGGGTGTTCTTTTTGGGAGGGGGGGGGG
>NZ_JBNDHX010000007.1:0-71344 GCF_056755275.1 Leifsonia sp. HAY1-4F | reverse complement strand
TCGAGATGGGCAGCATCCTCCTGACCCAGCGCCAGCACGCTGAAGAGGATCCCGTCGACCATCCGCATGCGAGGACCGTGCAGGACCTCCAGCTCCTGCTCTCTCCGGCCGGCGCTCTGCTCGATCATCACGACCAGATCATGGCTGGCCGCGTGCCTCATCACAGCGTCGGCCAACTCGGCGAAGTAGGCGTTCTTCAGGTCGGGGATGATCAAGCTGATCGCTCCGGTACGACCGGACCGAAGACCACGCGCGGTCAGATTGGGCTGATAACCGAGCTCCGCTATCGCCGCGAGCACACGCGCCTTGGTGTCCTCCCGGATGTAGGGATAGTCGTTGATGACATTCGACACCGTTTTGATCGACACGGAGGCCGCTCGCGCGACGTCGTGCAGGGTGACCGCCATGCCGGGCCCCTCCCCCTCGCTGGCTTGTCCGTGCGAGACCTGCGCAAATACTACAACGTTGCAGAGCACCTCATCCGCTGCCACGCGGGATGGCACTCCCCGGGCATGTTTCACCGTGTGACGCTCCGCGTGACTCGGGGTGCCGATGGTCCTTATCCTCGATACACACCGCGCATCCCGCGCATCCCCTCGACACCGTGAGAAGGAACATCGTGACCCGTCAGCCCAGCCCCACCGCGAAGGACGCCCTGCTCCGGGCCGCTTCCGGGCAGGGCGCGGAGATGTTCGACGACGGCTACGCACTGCACCCCATCGCCCGCCGCGCGGCGCTCGCCACCCCGTCGAACTGGCTCGACGCATTCGTCGTCACCGCGGAAGCGGACGGCTGGATCGAGCTCTCCGACCTCGACGGCGACAGCCTCCACTGCTGGCACTTCGACGACCTCCGCGAGGTGCTGGAGCCCGGCTCCCCCGTCGCGGTGCACGCCGTCTACGGAGTCCTCGCCGCCGGCGACGAACTCCTCAACGTCCGAGTCGGGCGCGCCTGACCTCCTGAGTTCGCGACCTCCTGAGACGACGGAACGCCCAGCGTCTCGCCGGGCGTTCGAATCGTAGCGAGGGCTATGAGGCCATCATCGGCTTCATCGACGCCATCATCGCGTCGCACGCGTCCGCACAGTTCATGCAGACCTGAGAGCACATCTTCGCCGATGCGCTCGCGTCGCCCATGCCCATGCAGTCGTCACCGCAGGCGCGGCACATCGCCGACGTCGCCTGGAGCATCGACATCATCGCCGCCATGTCCCGCTCGCTCGTCGGCATCGGACGCAGCATCATCCGCATCATCGTGTTGCACATCTCTGCGCAGCTCATGCACATCGCCGAGCCCGACATGCCCTCCATCGACATGGAACCCGCGCACATCGTGCACGCCTGCTCGCACGCCGCACACGCCTCGATACATCGCTGCATCATGGACATGTCCATGCCCGCCATCGGCCCCTGGGCCGACTCGCTCATCATCGACATCATCTGAGTGGTCTCATCCATCACGCGCTCCCACCTCCCGCCGGCACGCGGAGGCAGGTCGCCTCAGAGTCGCCGTGCCGTAACACACGCAACGATAGGAGTGCGCGCCCGTGGCCACAAGCGGTCCGCTCGGTCCGTGTCGCCGGAGGCGCACATCACGGGCAGGGCCGCAGCCCGCGGACCGGTGGGTGCGCGGGCGACGGGATCAGCGTGAGATGCGATCAGCGTGCGCTCGTGGATGCGCCCAGAGAGTCGAGCGGCACGTTCGGGTCGCGCAGCGCATCCAGAGACACGACCTCGCCCGATCGGACGAGCGTCTTGATGTCGTCGTTGACGTCCCAGATGTTGACGTTCATCCCCGCGACCACCCGTCCCTCGCGAAGCCAGAACGCGATGAACTCTCCGGAAGCGGGGTCGCCGCGGTAAACGAGCTCTGCGTTGCGCGTGAGCGGCGCGAAGCCGGCGTACTCCATCCCGAGGTCGAACTGGTCCGTGTAGAAGTACGGGATGGCGTCGTGGGTCACGGGCTGGCCGAGCATCGCGCGCGCTGCGGTGGTGCCGCCGTCGATGGCGTTCGCCCAGTGCTCGCTGCGGATGCGCCGGTCGATCAGCGGATGGACGGCTCCGGCGATGTCGCCGGCGGCGAAGACCGCGGGCGCGCTCGTCCGGAGGGAGGCATCCACCAGGACGCCGTCGCCCGTGTCCAGCCCGGCGCGCTCGGCCAGCTCGATGAGCGGGACCGCGCCGACGCCGATCACGACCAGATCCGCCGGGAAGGTCTCGCCGTCCGCGAGCCGGACGCCGGTGGCATGCCCGTTCTCGCCGACGATGCTCTCCACCGCCACCGAGGCCCGGATGCGCACGTCGTGCTCGGCGTGCAGCTGGGCGAAGAAGCGCCCCAGCTCGTCGCCGAGGGCAGCTGCGAGGGGCACCGGGTCGCGCTCCAGGATGGTGACCTCATTGCCCAGCGTGCGGGCGGTCGCAGCGACCTCCATGCCGATCCAGCCGGAACCGATCAAGACGATCTGCCTGCCGCCGCGCTGGAGGGTGTCGCGGAGGCGGTCGCTGTCGTCCACCGTGCGGAGGGAGACGACGCCGTCGAGGTCGGCTCCGGGTATCGGGAGCCTGCGGGGTGTCGAGCCGGTCGCCAGCAGGGCCCGGTCGAAGCGGTACCGGGTGCCGTCGTCGGTGGTGACCGAGCCGCCCGGGTCGAGGTCGGAGATCCGGGTCCCGAGGTGGAGGTCCACGTCGTTGTCGAGGTACCACGAGGCGTCGAGGACGTCGATGCTCGCTCGGTCGTCGCTCCCCGCGAGGTAGCCCTTGGACAGCGGCGGCCGGATGTACGGTGCGTGCCGCTCGGCACCGAAGAGGTGGATGCGGCCGTCGTACCCCTCATCGCGCAGCGTCTTCGCCGCCGTCGCGCCGGCCAGGGCTGCGCCGACGATGACGATCTCGGAGATCGCGTTCATCGCTCTGCACCCCCAGCGGTGAAGGCTGGGCGGGTATCCATGGTCCGTGACATGAGCTCCTCCTCGGTCTATGCCGAGAATACGGACGCGGGATTCTCTATGTCAAGAAATACTTTTTTAGACGGCGGATTCCGTTGTGGACGCCGGACGGGGACGGGACGCGCGTCCGGTTCACGCTGGACCTCGAGCCGACCGGGCTCATGAGGCTGATGAGCGGGGCCATCCAGAAGACGATGACCGCGGAGGTCGGTCAGCTGTCGACGCTGAAGTCCGTGCTCGAAAGCTGAACAGGAGGGGCGGCGGCTACAGCCCGCGGCTACTGCCGGCGGCTACAGGGCGAAGGGCGGGCGCTGCTCGTCCGGGGTGAGTGCCTCCGCGGGGTCGGTGCCGAGGGCGAGGATGCGGTTGGCCGCATCCACATGCACCACGACCGGGACGAAGGCGCGCGCTTCGGCGTTGTCGAGCTGCGCGTAGGAGATGACGATCACGGTGTCGCCGATCTCGGCGAGGTGCGCGGCCGCGCCGTTGACACCCATGACGCCGCTGCCGCGCTCGCCCGCGATCAGATAGGTCTCGAAGCGGGCGCCGTTGGTCACATCCACCACGGCGACCTGCTCGCCGGGCAGGAGGTCGGCGGCCTCCATGAGGTCGAGATCGACGGTCAGCGAACCGACGTAATGCAGGTCCGCGTGCGTGATCGTCGCGCGGTGGATCTTGGATTTGAACATGGTGCGCAGCACGGCGTCCATCCAATCACCCCTCGCTGAGAATGCGTCACCCCTCGCTGAGAATGCGCGACCCGAGAGCGCGCGACCCGAGCGCCGCAGACACCCGCGCGGTGGTCGCGTGCAGGGCGGGCAGCAGCCCGAGCACGCCCTCGTACGGCAGCACGACGGTCGGCACCGAGATCGAGACGGCCGCGGCGATGCGTCCGTCCGGCCCGAAAACCGGCGCGCCGACGCAGTTCATGAAGGTCTCGTGCTCCTGGTGGTCTTCGGCCCAGCCGCGCTCGGCACTGCGCTGCACCTCCGCGAGCAGGGCGTCGGCAGTGGTGATGGTCCGATCCGTGAACCGCGGGAGCTCGATCCCGGAGACGACCCGGCGACGCTCGTCCTCATCCAATCCGCCGAGCAGGACCTTCCCGACCGCGGTGGCATGCAGGGGAGCCGCGAGCCCCACGTGCGAGTACATGCGGAGCGGCTGCTGCGACTCGACTTTGTCCACGTAGGTCGCCACGCCCGCGCGGTAGGTCGCCAAGTGGATGGTCTGGCCGGTCTCCGCGCCCAGCTCACGGAGGGCGGGGGCGGCGACGGCGCGCACATCCACGGCGTCGAGGGCTGCGCTGGCCAGCGCGAAGACGGCCGGCCCGACGCTGTAGCGGTGTGCGCTGTCGTGCGTGACGTACCCGCGATCCTCCATCGTCTGCAGGAGGCGGAGCACCGTGCTCTTGTGGACCTCGAGCCGGGTGGCGAGCGCATCCAAGCCGACCACTCCGTGCGCGATCAGGTCGAGGAGGTCGAGGGCCCGACCGGTGGACTGGCTCATGCGACGGCCTCGGCGTCGCGCCACGGGAGGGCTCCCGCGTGCACCGTCCAGCGCGACCATTCGTCGTCGCTTGCTGCTGCGATCCGGTCCCGCTCCGCGCGGCTGGGAACCGTGACCGGACGGTCGCCGTGCGCGATCAGGGCGAGGGCGGCGAGGGCGTGACCCAGGCGGAGGGAGGCGATGTCGTCCCGGCCCTCCGCCCTCCCGCAGAGGAAGCCGGCAGCGAAGGCATCGCCCGCGCCGACCGGCTCCACCACATCCACCGTCAGGCACGGGACGGTGCTGACGCCGCCATCGCGCCGGTGGACGGCGGCAGCGCGGACGTCGTCCTTCAGGACGAGCGTCGTCAGCTGCGGGTTGCCGGCGAAGAAGCGCTCGGGATCGGCATGACCGAAGTGGGCTTCGGCCTCGTCGCGGCCGGCGAAGAGCAGGTCGGCCCGGCCGACGAGCGCATCGAGTGCGGCGGTGTCCCTGTCCTGCCACAACCGCGGACGGAAGTTGAGGTCGACGCTCAGCACCGTGTCCGGGCCGACCACCTCGCGCAGCCGGGCGACCGCGGACGCGACACTCGGCGCGAGAGCGGCAGTGATTCCGGAGGTGTGGACCAGCGCGGCGCGCTGGAGCAGCGCCGCAGCCGGACCCGTGGCGAACGTCTCGAAGCCGATGGCGGAGGCGGCTGAATCGCGGCGGTAGTAGTGCATCCGCGTGGTGTGGCCGGCGGGGCCGAGCGTCGACTCCTTGATGTACAGGCCGGTCGGGCGCGCGGCGTCGCGTTCCACGGTGGAGGCGTCGACTCCGTACTCTGCGGCTGCGTTCCGGATGCGCTCCCCGAATCCGTCATCGCCGAGCCGCGAGAGCCACGCGGTCGGCACGCCGAGGCGTGCGAGAGAGGTGGCGACGTTGAACTCGGCTCCGCCGACATCCGAGCCGAACGCCTCGGCCTCGGCAAGTGGGCGGTGCCCCTCGGGGTACAGCACGACCATCGCTTCGCCGATCGTGACGTGCGGTGCGCCGTGCGGATCCATGCTGGTCCTTCCTCGTTCGCCTTCTGGCATGGTAGACAGGATGCGCACATGATGCAATGCCCGTTGCATATGACGCAACGAAAGAGAAGACCATGCTCATCGAGACGCTCGCGGCGGACCACGCGCTCGCGGTGATCCGCGCTCCGCGCATCGACGACCCGATCGCCCTCTGCGCGGCGCTTGCCGCGGGCGGCATCCGGGTGATCGAGTTCACGTTCACAACGCCGGGTGTCGAGGAGGTGATCTCGGCGGCCGCGGGGATGCGCGGCGTGGTGGTGGGCGCGGGGACCGTCACCGATGCGGCGAGCGCCGAGGCGGCCATCCATGCGGGCGCACGGTTCCTGGTGACCCCCGGGCTTCAGGAGGATGCGGCGGCGGTCGCACGTGACGCCGGGGTGCCCATCCTGCTCGGCGCATTGACGCCGACCGAGGTGATGAGGGCCGTCGAACTCGGCGCCGCTGCGGTCAAGATCTTCCCGGCCTCCCTGGTCGGACCCCGGTACCTCAAGGACCTGCACGGTCCGCTCCCCCGCGTGCCGCTGGTGCCCTCCGGCGGGCTGCACGCGGCGAACGCCGCCGAGTGGATGCGCGCCGGCGCCCTCGCAGTGACGGCCGGGTCGAGCGTGGTGAGCGCGGCGGACATCGAGGCCGGCGAGTGGGATGCCGTGACGGCGCGCGCGCGGGAGTTCAGCGGCGCGGCGGCGAGCGGCGTCGCCGCCGGCACCGGCGACTGACTCGACATCGCTCACAGTGGCGGCTGACTCACCACCGCTCGCAGCACTCTAGAGCCTGTGGTTGGAAACGGAGGTGCCGTCGACGCGCTTCCTCCGTGAACACCTCCGTTTGCAGCTCGACCGCGGCGTGTCGGGCCATCACATCCTCCGTTCCCGACTGGATGGCGGGGCGCGGCTCGTTCGCATCCCCCTTCCCCGGCCTATCCGGAAACGGAGGAGGTTAGGGCAGTGGGGCCGCGTGTCGACCTCGAACGGAGGTTGCGGTCGGCCCTGGGGCGGGATGTTCCTCCCTTTCCTACACGAAGGCGCGACTACACGAAGGCGCGACTACACGAAGGCGCTGGGGCGCGAGAGCGGGACAGTGGTACCGGGCTCGTGCGGCGTAGGTCAGCGGAGGTCGTAGGTGAGGTGGGTCGCGTTCGGCGTGGCCACGGACGACACCTGGTGGAGGGTGCGCGGCGCGCCCTGCGTGAAGAGCGGTGTGCCCGATCCGAGGAGAACGGGCGCGAGGTGCAGCACCAGGACGTCGGCCAGCCCGGCGGACACAGCGGAGCCGACGAGTTCGCCGCCGCCCATGAGGACCACGTCGAGGTCCGTGCCTCGATCGGCGGATGCCGCCTCGGCCCGGGTACGGGCCGCGGCGATCGCGTCCGCGAGTCCCGTGGTCACGAACGTCCAGTCGAGGCCGGCCAGCCGGACGGAGGCGGGCGGGGTGCCGGTGACGACCACGAAGGCGGGCTTTCCGACCTCGCGAGCGCCGTATCCCACGTCGTCGCTCCATCCCCCGGGCCCGTCCACGATGTCGAACAGATGCCGGCCCATCACGACGGCTCCCGACCGCTGCGTGCCCTCGTGCACCGCCCTCGCTTCGTCCGGGTCGTCGGAGAAGGCCCACTGGTGCAGCGCCATCCCTCCGTCTCCCATCCCGTTCTCCGGGCCGACGTTCGGGCCGGTGACGAACCCGTCCAGAGAGACGGAGATGTCCGCGACGATGCGTGTCATGATGTCCACCCGGTCCTTATTCAATGAATTTGTTGAATACGAATGTACGGCGACGGGAGGCTCGCGTCAACACTCGATCGGCGGTCGCGGCGGCCAGGCCGTACAGGGGGAAGGCCGGGTGAGGCTGGCGTGATGCAAGCACCAAGCCGAGGCGAGGCAGTTCCCGTTGCGGGCCTGTGTCGGATCGGGCCGACGGTTCAGGAGGCGAGCGCGAGCTGACGGAAGCGGATCACGGACGAGTCGACGCCACCGTCCGCGCAGTCGTGGGCCGCCTGGAAGGGGTCGACGGCGTGCCCGTTGGGGAGGACGACCTCGAGGTCCGCCTGGTCGGGAGCACCGCGGTGACGCGCCACCTGACTCCAGCGGCCCCCATCGGCCTGGACGAGGACCTCGCCGATCAGGCAGCCCAGGCTCTGCAGCGTGAATTCGTCGCCGACGAAGCCGTCCTCAGTGCGCAGCTCGCTGAACAGGCGCTCGACGTAGACGAGGTCCTCCGGCACGAACGTGACGGTGTGGCCATAGAACTCGCGGATGCTGCCCGCCATGCCACCCGCGAGCAACGAGCCGACCGCGGGGTCGGTCCGGCGTCGATGCGTCAGGTCACGGGGGAACGGGAACATGAGGCCCACGCTAGGGCTCCAGGGTGCGGGACTGCGCGCCCCAGTTCGAGTGTCCTGCGCGTCCCGTGGTGTGCCTACCGCACAGCCGGCCGCGAACGCAAGGGGATCGGTCGCCCATTGACCGCGCCGCTCCCCGGGGGTCTGATGGTCGCATGATAGCTCTCATCGTGATTCTGCTCGTGATCTGGGCGGTGCTCGCCATCTTCGGCTTCGTCATCAAGGGACTGCTGTGGCTGGCCATCCTCGGCATCGTGTTCTTCATCATCACCGCGATCGTCGGGTGGATGCGGCGAGGTGCCAACCGGACCTGATCGTCCCGACCGAACGGCGGCCGCGCTCGTGGGGTGCGGCCGCCGTCCTGCGCGTGCAGCCGTTCTGACTCCGCAGGGATCGGCGCCGACAGCATCAGGGCTGCGCCTCGTCCCGGAGCGCGTCGTTCTGCAGCGTGCCTGCGGTGTCGTCCGCAGGCAGGTCGGGGTCGCCCTCGAGAGCGCCGCCCGCCGGAGCCTGGCCGGCGGCGGTCGGCTGATCGTGGATCGGAATGTCCGACGGCGCAGGCGCACCCTGGGGCCGCCCCGGCGCCAGCGGGTCGTCGCTCGCGGTGTCGTCGCTCGGTGTCAGTTCGTCGCTCATGGGACCAGCCAGCACCTCCCGCGCCCGGGGAAGCAACGGGGTTGACAGGGCAGCAGCATCAGCACAGCGGCAGCGCAGCCGCGAGCTGTGGGGACTTATCCACAAGCGGGAGTTCTCAACCGTTCGATGGGAGCGGTTGGACTTCGCGGCCGCCACGGACGAATGTGGAGTCATGACCTACGTTGCCGCTCCTTCCCGTTATGACAACATGATCTATCGCCGGACCGGCCGCAGCGGCCTCGACCTTCCGGCCCTCTCGCTCGGGCTCTGGCACAACTTCGGCGACGACCGTCCGTTCGAGACGCAGCGTGCCATCGTGCGACGGGCTTTCGACCTGGGCATCACGCACTTCGATCTCGCCAACAACTACGGTCCGCCGTACGGTGCGGCCGAGATCAACTTCGGTCGCATCCTCGCGGACGATCTGCGTCCCTACCGCGACGAGGTCATCGTCTCCAGCAAGGCCGGCTGGGATATGTGGCCGGGACCGTACGGGCAGGGCGGAGGCAGCCGCAAGTACGTGCTCGCCAGCCTCGACCAGTCTCTGAAGAGACTCGGGCTCGACTACGTCGACATCTTCTACTCGCACCGGCCCGATCCGAGCACGCCGCTCGAAGAGACCATGCAGGCGCTCGACACCGCGGTCCGGTCCGGCCGCGCGCTCTACGTCGGCATCTCCTCCTACGGCCCGGAAGAGACCCGGCGCGCCGCCGGGATCCTCCGCGACCTGGGCACTCCCCTGCTCATCCACCAGCCGTCCTACTCGATGCTCAACCGGTGGATCGAGACGGAGGGACTCCTCGACACGGTCGACGAGCTCGGGGTCGGCGTGATCGGGTTCACGGCTCTCGCGCAGGGGATGCTGACGGAGAAGTATCTGCACGGCATCCCGGAGGGGTCGCGGGCGAGCGCGGGCACGTCGTTCGACGCCGACTGGCTGACCGACGACGCCGTCAGGCGGCTGCGAGCACTCAACGGGATCGCCGCGAACCGCGGGCAGACCCTGGCACAGCTGGCCCTCGCCTGGGCGCTCCGGGACGAGCGGGTCACCTCTCTCGTCATGGGGGCCAGCCGGGTCGAGCAACTGGAGCAGAACGTCGCAGCGCTCCGCAACCTGGCGTTCACCGACGACGAGCTCGCCGCCATCGACGAGCATGCCGTCGACACCGGGGTGGACCTGTGGGCGGGCGCCCGTCGCGGGGAGGTCTGAGGCGGATCCTGGCCTGCGGCGGTCGTGGGCTGAGGCGGGTCGCGGGCTGAGGCGGGTCGCGGGTGCGTACCACGGGCACCCCCGCTCGTCATCCCCTGCACAGGCGTCCACGCGACGCCTACGTTGATCGTCGAGCACGCTGGATGTGACAAGGACGCCACCAGGGCGTCGGAGTGTTCCCGGCGTGTGTGGGGCGGGTCCCGGGCGCCTGGCGTGAGCTGCTGGGTAGCCCGGGACCCGATACACCGCCCCGCCGATCGGTGGGGGATGAGGTAGCTCGATCGGGGAGATGTGAGTTTCGGCATCGCTCGCCCACGCGTCGCCCAGGCTTGTCTGGTTGTCTGGGCGATGTTCCCGTCCGACGTCTAGAAGTAGTGGGTATGACTGTCCTCGTCGAACCGGAGATCCGGGCAGGCCACCCGCTGCGCGCGGTGCGGCCCCGGACCATCGCGCTCATTTTCGGCGTGACCGCCACCGTGCTCTGTGCTCTGTTCAGCTGGGTTCCGTCACTGTGGGGTGACGAGGCGGCGACACTGCTCTCGGCGAAGCGCTCGGTCGGCAGCCTGCTCGGGATGCTGACCCACGTCGATGCGGTGCACGGCCTCTACTACCTCCTCATGCACGGCTGGATCCGGCTGGCGGGCGAAAGCGCGTTCGCGCTCCGGTTGCCCAGCGCGATCGCGGTCGGCGCGGCCGTCGCAGCCGTCACGCTGATCGCCGGGCGTCGCGGAGGCGCGCGCGCTGCGGTCGTCGCGGGCGTGGTGGCCTGCGTGCTCCCGCGGCTCACCTACGCCGGCGAAGAGGCGCGATCCTACGCGTTCACGGCGGCCGCCGCGGCGTGGCTGACTCTCCTGCTGCTGTGGCTGATCGACGGCGGCGGACGCCACCTGACTCCCGGCGCGCGGCGGCTGGCCTGGGTGCTGTACGGGGTGGGGATGGCAGCGACGTCGTACCTCTTCCTCTACTCCATCACCCTGCTCGTGGCCCACGGCGTGCTGCTGCTGGCCACCCGCGCATCCCGGGCAACCCTGCGTGCGTGGGCGATGACCTCCGGCGCAGCCGTCCTCTCGCTGGCGCCGCTGGCCGTGATCGCCTTCCTCGAGCGCAGCCAGATCAGCTACCTGAGCTCCACGCCGGACGACCCCGCCATCTGGTACTACTTCCTCTGGTTCGGGATGCCGTGGGTCGCGATCCCCGCCTGGGCCCTGATCGGGCTCGCACTGTGGCCGGCGTGGCGCGCCTGGCGGCTGCGCGGATCCCTCCCCTCCGTCGCCGGGCCACGGGTCGCGTCCACCCGGCTCATCGCAGCCACCTGGCTGTTCCTCCCGACCGGCGTGATGCTGCTGGTCAACCTCGTGTACCCCATGTACACCGGCCGGTACTCGACCTTCGCAGCGCCCGCGGCTGCACTCCTCGTGGCCGAGGGAATCCTCGTCCTCGGACGGCTCATCGGCAGCGACGTTCGCCGCACCGTGAGCGCGACCGCCGGGACGACCTTCGTCTTCGTGGCTCTCTGCGTGCCGGTCTACGTGCAGGAGCGCGGACCGTACGCCAAGAACGAGAGCGACTGGGCCGAGATCAGCGCCGCCATGGCTGCGAACGCCAAACCCGGCGACGCGGTGGTGTTCGACGAGTCGGCGCGTGCGTCGCAGCGGCCGCGACTCGCGATGCGCACGTATCCGTCCGGGTTCACCGGCGTCCGGGACGTGACGTTGGAGACCCCGTACTACCGCAACACCTGGTGGGGCGACCGCGCGTACTCGGTGGTCCAGGCGGAGGCTCGCGACCGCTTCGACGGCGTGGACCGCGTGTGGATGATCGAGCTGGACGTCGACGGCGCCCAGGACACGTGGGGGCTCGCCGAACTGCGCGCGCTCGGGTTCGACGAGACGGGCCGCCGCATGACGACACACCGCAGCGCCATCATCGAGCTGACCCGCTGAGCGAGCCGACCCGCTGACCGACCGACGCTGTCCCGAGCACCCGAGACCCGCTGACCGAGAGCCGGACGGTTATGCGACCGGCTGGATGAGGTGCGGGCCGTCGTCCTCCGTCTTGAACGGCGCCACCTGATCGAAGCGCAGAGTCTCCGCTTCCGCGATGCCGGCGCGGACCGCTTCGTCGACGAGCTCTTGATCGCCGACGATCGAGGGGTCGATCCAGTGCTGCCAGAGCTCCTCGGGCAGGATGACGGGGTTGCGGTCGTGGATGTCCGCGAGGGTCTGCACGGCGTCGGAGGTGAGGATGGTCGCGGTCAGCACCCAGCGTTCGGGGTCGTCGTCGGCTTTGCTGCGGTCGCGCCACCAGGAGTAGAGGCCGGCGAATCCCATCAGCTGACCGTCCGGGTAACGGATGAAGTAGGGGGTCTTGTGTCCCTTCGGACCCTGCCACTCGTAGTAGCCCCGGGCGAGGACGATGGCGCGGTGCGACTGGACGGGCTTGCGCCAGGTGGACTTCTGGGCGATGTCCTCGGCGCGGGCGTTGAAGGTCGGGAACTTGGGCTTCAGCGTCTCCGACCACGACGGCACCAGCGACCAGTGCGCCCGCTCGAACCGCAGCTCCCGCGTCTTCTCCGAGTCGATCAGCACCGGGATGTCGTCGGTCGGCGCGATGTTGTAGTCCGCCTCCCAGTCGGCTCGCCACTCCTCCGGCCGCCGACCGGTCCGCTCGACGAACTCGGTGATCTCGTCGTTGACGTTGTCGTCCATCGCGAACCTGCCGCACATGCTGCCAGCTTAGGCGCGACCTCCGACACCAGTCGATGTACGGCCGAAAGCACACGGATCACCCGAATCCTGCGAAAATGAGCAATAT
Source organism: Leifsonia sp. HAY1-4F (assembly GCF_056755275.1). Taxonomy (NCBI): domain Bacteria; kingdom Bacillati; phylum Actinomycetota; class Actinomycetes; order Micrococcales; family Microbacteriaceae; genus Leifsonia; species Leifsonia sp. HAY1-4F. The sequence goes on along the minus strand of NZ_JBNDHX010000007.1, from coordinate 58,856 downwards.
TCACCCCCAAATGCGGGTGTCGGGAAGCTGTGAAAACGATGTATTCTCACCTTTGTGAATACGTGAGGAACAGTCACTTTACGGGACCTCGAACTCACCGTTCACACCACCCGAAGAGCACCAACCCGACCCGCAGGTGAGATCCGTGTACCCCTTTCCGCCGTGCCGAGCGCTTCCCGCACTCAACCCCAACCGACCGGGGAGCGCCCGGCACGCGCGGATCCACGGAGAGCACCCCACGAGCGGAGCCGGCGGCGGTGAAGCCGTTCGAGACCACGGTTTCCCCCCAGCCGTCGTCGGCTCCCCAGCTGGACCCGGACGTGGGATCGACACCGCGGAGGTGATGGCATGACCGTCATCCGCCCGCGTCTCTTCGCACCCGGCGCCACCACAGCGCTCGGCGACCTCATGTCCGGCCGCGCGTGGGCGCGTCTCTACCGCTTCCGGCTGCTGGCGACCGATACGGCCATCATCCTCGTCGCGACGATCGGTGCGGTCTTCCTCCGTTTCGGCCTGGATGACGCGGAGACCCCCTCCACGGGATTCCGCATCGAGTACGCGTACCTGTCGCTGATCATCGCCGCCACGTGGATGTTCACCCTCACCGTCTATCACACGCGCGATCCCCGGGTGGTCGGGATGGGCGTCTCCGAGTACCGGAGGGTGGTGTCGGCGACCGCGACGACCTTCGGCCTCCTGGCCATCCTCTTCCTCGTCGCCAAGATCGACATCGCGCGCGGCTATTTCGTCGTCGCCCTGCCCGCCGGGATGGGCGGCGTGCTGTTCTCCCGCTGGCTGTGGCGGCATTGGCTCATCCGGCAGCGGACCTTCGACCACTACCTCTCGCGCGCCCTCGTGGTGGGACGCTTCGACGACGTCGACTACGTCGTCCGTCAGATCCACCAGAAGTCGGGGGCGGCCTACAACGTCGTGGGTGCCGCCCTCGACACCGGGAGGCGGAAGGGTGCGAAGAAGGACGCGGAACTTCAGCGCCATCTTGCAGCACCCGGGCGCGAGGTGCCGATCGTCTCCGACCTGGCCGGGGCGGCGGCTGCCGCCGCGCGCCTGGGCGCGGACACCGTGATCGTCGCCGGACGCGCCCTCAGCGGCGCCGACTTCGTGAAGAAGCTGGCCTGGGAGCTGGAAGGGACGGCGACCGAGCTCGTGCTCGCGTCGCCGCTCACCGACGTGGCCGGCCCCCGCATCCACTTCCGTCCGGTGGAGGGGCTCCCGCTCATCCACGTCGAGATCCCGCAGTTCGAAGGCGGAAAGCACGTCCTGAAGCGCGCGTTCGACTTCTTCGCCTCCGCCCTCGCCCTCTTCGTCCTCTCTCCGCTCTTCGTGGCGATCGCGCTGGCGGTGAAGCTCGACGACAACGGACCCGTGATCTTCACGCAGGAGCGCGTCGGCCGCAACGGCGAGCGGTTCACCATGTTCAAGTTCCGCTCGATGGTCCTCGATGCCGAGGCGCGCCTCGCCGAGCTGCAGGCGGAGAACGAAGGCCAGGGACCGCTGTTCAAGCTGAAGCACGACCCGCGGGTGACCCGGGTCGGCCACTTCCTGCGCAAGTTCTCGCTCGATGAGCTCCCGCAGTTCGTGAACGTCTTCCTGGGCGACATGAGCCTGGTAGGCCCGCGACCACCGCTTCCCTCCGAAGTCGAGGGATACGAGAACCATGTCCGCCGCCGCCTCTACATCAAGCCCGGCCTCACCGGGATGTGGCAGGTGAACGGCCGATCCGACCTCTCGTGGGAGGAGAGCGTCCGCCTGGACCTCTACTACGTCGAGAACTGGTCGCTGACCGGCGACCTCGTCATCATGTGGCGCACCGTCAAGGTGATGGCACATCCCGTCGGGGCGTACTGATGCGCCCCCGGAAGCACCACCAGCAACAGCAGCACCACCCGCACCACCAGCAGCACCGGCTCCAACCCGACCAGCCCCATCCCGACCACACAGACACCGAGGTTGTCATGAGCACATCACCCCGCCCTCGCTCTCGTTCCCTGGGCATCCTGACCGCCGTCCTCACGGCGATCGGTCTCGTCTTCGGCGGCCTCGCACTCGCCCAGCCCGCCCTCGCGGACACGGCTCCACCGGATCCGACGAATCCCGCGTCGCCACCGACGGTGAGCGCCGACGTCCTCCCCACCACGCAGATCGATGGAGTCGCGTGGGCGCAGGTCGTCGTGGGCAACACCGTGTACGTGGCGGGCAAGTTCACCACGGCCCGCCCCGCGGGAGCAGCGGCAGGGACGAACACGACGCCCCGCAGCAACCTCCTCGCGTACGACATCACCACGGGCAACCTGATCACCGGCTTCAACGTGCCGCTGAACGCACAGGCGCTGGCGATCACCGCCTCGCCGGACGGATCGCGCATCTACGTCGGCGGTGACTTCACTACGGCCGGCGGCGGCAACTACTACCGCATCGTGGCCATCAGCACCGCGACCGGCCAAGTGATCAGCTCCTTCCGGCCGATCATGGAGAGCGAGGTCCGCGCGCTCGCCGCGACGAACACCGCCGTGTACGCAGGCGGGACGTTCTCGTCCGTGAACGGGACGGCGACCGGATACATCGCCAAGATCAACGCCTCCGACGGATCGCTGAACACGACCTGGGCCGCAAGCGCCGACTACGTCGTCGACGCGCTCGCGGTCAGCCCGGACACCACCAAGGTGTACGCAGGTGGCCGCTTCCAGAACGTGAACGGCTCGAACCCGGCGTATGGCCTTGCCATGTTCGACGGCACCACCGGCGCGTTCCAGCCGTTCGGCGCCAACTCGGTGGTCCGCGACGCAGGCGACCAAGCGGGGATCACCGCCCTGGTCGCCACGAACGACCGGGTCTACGGCTCCGGCTACGTCTTCGGCACCGGCGGCAACCTGGAGGGCAGCTTCTCGGCCGACCCGAGCACCGGAAACCTGATCTGGATGGAGGACTGCCACGGCGACACGTACTCCATCTGGCCCATGAACAACGCTCTGTACGTTGCGGGGCACCCGCACTACTGCGGAAACGTCGGCGGCTTCCCGCAGACCAACCCGTGGACGTACCACCACACCATCGCGTTCTCGCAGGCGCAGACCGGCACGCTGACGAACAACGGTGACGGCGCCTACGCGAACTTCACCGGCCAGCCCTCGCCGACCCTCCTCAACTGGTTCCCGCAGTACGTCACCGGCTCCTTCACGGGCCAGGGGCAGGCGGCCTGGTCCGTAGCCGGCAACGGCAACTACCTGGTGGCCGGCGGCGAGTTCCCGTACGTGAACGGCGTGGCGCAGTACGGTCTCGTCCGCTACGCGATGGACAACGTGGTCAAGAGCAAGCTCGGCCCGAACGTGAACACCTCGCTCGTGCCGAACGCCGTCTCCTTCAAGACGGGACAGGCGCGCGTCTCCTGGACGGCGACCTACGACCAGGACAACGTGAACCTCAGCTACAAGGTGGTCCGCGACGGCAACAACGCGAGCCCCGTGTACCAGACCACACTGATCTCCAACTTCTGGACCCGGCCGTCGATGGGCTTCATCGACACAGGCCTCGCTCCGGGATCCACCCATTCGTACCGCGTGTACGTGACCGACCCCGACGGCAACCAGATCTCGCGCCTCGGCAACACGGTGACGATCGCATCCACCGATAGCGGAGGACCGTACGCCGACTCGGTGACGAACGCCGGCGCCAGCTCGTACTGGCCGCTGGACGAGGCGAGCGGAGCCATCGGCTATGACCACGTCGGATTCAGTGACCTGCAGCTGCAGGCGGGCGTCACGCGCAACGGCGTGGCCGGCCCGATCAGCGGGAGCACCGCATCCACGTTCAGCGGCGCATCCACCGGGTTCGCTGTGACGCCGTCGTCGATCACCGGTCCGAACACCTTCACGGTCTCGGCCTGGTTCAACACGACGTCGACCAGTGGAGGCAAGATCATCGGCTTCGGCAACTCCAACACCTCGACGACCTCGGGCAGCTACGACCGCCATGTCTACATGGACAACAGCGGCCGGATCTGGTTCGGCGTCTACCCGGGAGGCGTGCAGACGCTGAACAGCGGCACTGGATTCAACGACGGCCAGTGGCACCAGGTGACCGCGTCGCTCGGTGCGAACGGCATGCGGCTGTACCTCGACGGGAAGCAGGTGGGCTCGCGCACCGATGTGACGAGCGCTCAGAGCTACTCCGGCTACTGGCGGATCGGCGGTGACAACCTGGGCGGCTGGCCGAACCGGCCGAGCAGCGACTTTTTCGCCGGCAACATCGGGCAGGTCTCCCTCTACCCGACGGTGCTCGACCGGACCACGGTCGTGAACCAGTACGTCGCCTCCGGTCGCCCGTCCCCGCTTCAGGCGGCTCCCAGCGATGCCTACGGAGCGGCGGTGTACAACGCGAACCCGGACATCTACTGGCGGCTGGATGAGACCAGCGGCTCCACCGCGTTCAGCGCCGACGCCTACAGCAACAACGGCACCTACTCGGGCACCGCGACGACGAAGGGCCAGCAGGGCGTCCTCTCCGCGACCGACAAGGCGGTGAAGTTCAACACGCCTCTGCACGGCAGCGGCGGAAGCCTCGTCTCCAGCAACCAGCAGTTCGCGAACCCGACCGTCTACACCGAGGAGATCTGGTTCAAGACGTCCACGACGCAGGGCGGGAAGCTGATCGGGTTCGGCGATCAGCAGACCGGCCTGTCGAGCAGCTACGACCGCCACATCTACATGCAGAATGACGGGCGCCTGGTGTTCGGCGTCTGGACCGGCCAGGCCAACACCATCACCTCGCCCACGGCACTGAACAACAACCAGTGGCATCAGGTGGTCGGGGTGCAGGGCCCGGACGGCATGAGCCTGTACGTGGACGGCCAGCTCGTGGGCACCAACCCGCAGACCGCCGCTCAGGCATACAACGGCTACTGGCGGATCGGCGGCGACAACACCTGGGGCTCGACGAGCGCGTACTTCAACGGGACCCTGGATGAGGCGGCGATCTACCCGAGTGAGCTGACGGCACAGCAGGTGGCCAACCACTACTCGCTGGCCACCACCGGGACCCTGCCCAACCAGACGCCGACCGCCTCGTTCACGACCACGCAGAACAGCCTGACCGTGAACGTGGACGGCACCGCCTCGAACGACCCGGACGGGACCATCGCCTCCTACGCGTGGGACTTCGGTGACGGCGCGACCGCCAGCACGGCGACCGCCAGCCACACCTACGCTGCCGGGGGCACCTACACGGTGGCCCTCACCGTGACCGACAACCAGGGGTCGACCAACACCGCATCCAAGCAGGTCACGGTCGTCGCCAACCAGCCGCCGGTCGCGTCGTTCACCTCCAGCGTGTCCAACCTGACCGCCTCGTTCGACGCTTCCGCGTCGTCCGATCCGGACGGGACGGTCGCCTCCTACGCCTGGGACTTCGGTGACGGGACGACGGGAACCGGGGTGAACCCGACGCACACCTACGGCAGCGCCGGGACCTTCACGGTGAAGCTGACGGTGACGGACGACCAGGGCCTGGCCGGAACGCCGGCGCAGAACCCAGTGACCACCACCCTCGCGCCGAACCAGCCGCCGGTGGCCAGCTTCACGGCCTCGACGAACGGGCTGACGGTCAACGTGGACGGCAGCGGATCCAGCGACCCGGACGGCACTATCGCCGGCTACGCCTGGGACTTCGGTGACGGCGCCACGGCGACGACGGCGACGGCCAGCCACGCCTACGCCTCGGGCGGCACCTACACGGTGACGCTCACGGTGACGGACAACCGCGGCGGAACCAACGCCGCCACGAAGTCCGTGACCGTGACGGCACCGCCGCCCGCAGCGATCGCCTCCGACACGTTCGAGCGCACCTCGGCCAGCGGCTGGGGCAGCGCGGACCTCGGCGGAGCGTGGACCGGAGCCGGTTCGGCGACGGCGTACTCGGTGGGAAGCGGTACCGGCCAGATCGTCGGTGCAGCCGGATCCACGAAGACGCAGCTGCTGAACACGGTGTCCAGCAGCAACACGGACACCACGGTTCAGTTCACGACGGACCGCACCGCGACCGGCGGCGGGATCTTCGTCTCCGCCCTCGGCAGGGTGGTGGGCACGTCCGAGTACTCCGCCCGCGTCTGGTTCCAGTCGAGCAACCTGGCACAGCTTCAGCTGCTCCAGGGTTCGACCGCCCTCCAGCTGGTGAACATCTCCGGCCTCACCTACGCTCCGGGCACCCAGTACCAGGTCCGCGTCCAGGTCTTCGGCACCTCGCCGACCACCATCCGGGCCCGGGTCTGGAAGGTGGGCGCCACCGAGCCGGCCACCTGGCAGGCATCGGTGACGGACAGTACCGCCGCCCTGCAGGCAGCCGGCGTCGTGGGCCTCCGCGCCTACCTCTCGGGTACCGCGACTGACGTGCCGCTCACCACGAAGTTCGACAACTTCGTCGTGACGCCTGCTCAGTAGGGGCATCCGAGGATGACACACGCCAGCCGTCGCCGACCTTCGCACACCGTTCTCGTCGCGCATCCCAGCCCGGAGCTCTACGGCTCCGACCGGGTGATGCTGGAGAGCGTGAGCGGTCTGGTCGACGACGGCTGGCGTGTCGTCGTCACGGTCCCGACGGACGGACCGCTGGTCGCCGAGCTGCAGGCACGCGGAGCGTCCGTCGAGTTGTGCCCCAGCCCGGTGCTCCGCAAGAGCGTCCTCACCCCTCGAGGGTTCGCCCGGTTCCTGCGCACCTCCGCAGCATCCATCGTTCGCGGCACCGCGCTGCTGCGCCGGGAGCGACCCGCTCTCGTCTACGTCAACACGATCACCGTTCCGCTGTGGCCGCTGCTCGCCCGTGCGGCGGGCGTTCCGGTGCTGACCCATGTGCACGAGGGCGAGGCGAGCGCCTCCCGGGCAGTGCGGCGGCTCCTGGCCCTCCCCCTCTTCCTCTCGCGGGTCCTGCTGGTGAACAGCAGGTTCAGCGCGAGTGTCCTCTCGAGTTCCTTCACCCGGCTGGGCCGCCGGGCCGAAGTCGTCTACAACGCCGTGCCCGGGCCGGACCGCCGGACACCTCCACGGGAGTTCATCGCCGGGCCGCTGCGCGTGACCTACATCGGACGGCTCTCACCGCGCAAAGGAGTGGATGTGGCGATCGACGCAGTCGGACGCCTCCGCGACCGCGGCATCAGCGCCCAGCTCAACGTGGTGGGCTCGGTCTTCCCCGGCTACGAGTGGTACCAGCGGGAGCTGGCAGCCTCGGTCGGATCGAAGGACCTGGTCGGCAGCGTCCGCTTCCACGGCTTCCAGCCGTGCGTCTGGGACATCGTGGGCGACGGCGACGTCGTCGTGGTGCCGTCCCGGGTGGACGAGCCGTTCGGCAACACGGCGGTGGAGGCGTTGCTGGCCGGTCGGCCGGTGATCGCCAGTGCGACCAGCGGACTTCTGGAGGCGACGGCGGGGTACCGCACGGCGGTGACCGTCCGGCCGGACGATGCGGCCGCACTTGCGGATGCGCTGGAGCTGACCATCCACGACTGGGACACGACGCTGGAGGCGGTCGGCGGCGACGCCGACGAGGCGGAGCGCCGCCACGGCGTCGCAGGGTACCGGGAGCGGATCGCGGGCATTGTGCGGGAGGCGGCCCGGAGGTGAGGGCGGCCGGGTCGAGGTCGCGGCTTGCCGGCCCGCCGGGCCGGTCCGGCGTCGGGCTGCTGCAGAGCGTCTCGGCGGGGCTATCGAAGGAGATCCGGTGTCGAATCTCCTTCGAATGGCAGTACTGAAGGAGATTCGAACGGAATTCGTGCGAGTCTCCTCCGCTGGCGGACTCTCGCCCGGGCGATGACTGCGGACGACGGGAGTCGGCGAGAGCGGAAGCCGAGGGGCCGCTCCGGCCTGGGTATCGTCGCCTGCCGGGGCTATCGAAGGAGATCGGGTGTCGAATCTCCTTCGAATGGCAGTACTGAAGGAGATTCGAACGGTATTGGTTCGAATCTCCTTCAATAGGGGACGGCGTTCGTCGTCAGCGGCCCGGCTTCGCCTCCGGGGTTCCGCCCGTGTTGGCCAGCTCGAAGTCCTCGGTGTCCATGTCGGAGCCGGCGTCGGCGGAGGCGTCGGCGGCGTCCTCGGCGTCGGCGTCCGCCTCGGCGAGGCTGAGGTCCTCGTCGAACTCGTCGTCGAGGGGGGCGTCGTCGACGGCGTCCTCGGGGACGCGGGCGAGCTCCTCATCCTCCGAGGGCTGGGCGGGCAGGGGCGGGAGGGGCAGAGGCAGCACCGACTGACGAGCCCGACGCATCGTCAGCCGGCGCCACCGGCTCTGGGGGCCCGGGGCAGCCGTGCGGTAGTAGCTGCTCGAGCTCTTGGTGGGGGCGACGCGGTTCAGCACCAGGCCGAGGATGCGCACGCCGGACTTCTCGAGGAGGTCCATGGTCTGGGCGAGCTGCTGGCGCGATACGCGGGTGCGGTCGGCGACGACGAGCGCACCCTCGAGCGACCGTGCGACGATCGCCGCATCCACCACGGCCGTCATCGGCGGAGTGTCGAAGACGACGACGTCGTAGTCGTGCGAGACCTGCGCGATGAAGTCGGCCATGGCCCGCGACGAGAGCAGCTCGCTCGGATTCGGCGGGATGGGGCCGCTGGTGATGACATCCAGGCCGTTCCACTGCTGGACGGCATCGGCCAGGGCGACCCGGCCGACGAGGATGGAGGTCAGACCAGAGCCGCCCGGGAGGCCGGTCGCATTGGCCAGCGTCGGCCTGCGCAGGTCCGCATCCACGAGCAGCACCCGGCGGTCGCCTTCGGTGAGCGTCAGCGCCAGGTTGAGGGAGACGAGCGACTTGCCCTCGTCCTCGATGGAGGAGGTCACCACGAACGCCAGCCGGTCGGAGTCGACGCTGACGAACTCGAGACTCGACCGCAGCCGGCGGTAGCCCTCCGCCGCGCTGGAGAGCGGGTCGGCGAGCAGGATCGGGCTCGGAAGCTTCCGCCGCAGTCGCTGGATCTGGGCGAGCATCGGCACGCCGGTCACACGCGACGCGATCTCCGCCGAGCGCACGCGCGTGTCCAGCAGCTCGCGGAGCACGACCGCGAGGACTCCGAGCAGGATGCCGATGACGAAGCCCGCCACCAGGTTGAGCCGGACGTTCGGCGACGAGGGGGTGTCCGGCTTCACAGCGGTCTGGATGGTGCGCACCGACACGGTCGGGGCCCCCGCGACGCTCTTCGGCGCGATCTCCTCGACCTTCTTGCCGAGGGTCGCGGCGACGGCGTTCGCGATGTCGGCGGCCTGCTGCGCATCCGGGCTGCTGACCGAGAGCTGCATGATGACGGTGTTCTGCGGCGTGCTCACGGCGATGGAGTCGCCCAGATCGGCCGGGGTGGTCTCCAGGTCGAGCTGGTCGATCACGGGCTGCAGCACGAGCGCCGACTCGGCCAGCTGGGCGAACGAGAGCATCTGATTCTGCGTGTAGGTGGAGCCCTGGTTGAGGTCGTTGGCCGACCCGCCGAAGTTCAGCGAGAAGTACAGGCTGCTGGTGGCGGTGTAGACGGGCGTCGCGACCTGCGCGAGGCCCCATCCGCCGACCAGTCCGGCGATCGCGCCGATGGCGACGATGTACCAGAACCGTTTCAGCGCGGCACCGAACTGGTGCTGGGCCGCGGATGGAGTGCTCGAACCGGCCTCGGCAGTGGGCGGGGCCTGAGGGATGTGTCGGGCTGGCGCTGGCATCAGCGGGCGCTCCTTTCGGGCAGAGGTGCAGTCGCGACGACCGGGGGCCGCGCAGCGCGGTACCGGCCGAACGACACCAGGAGGTTCGCCTCGGCGGCGGCCGGGCGGACATGCTGGGTGGTGGCGGCGAGACCGACCGCCACCCAGAGGAACACGGAGTACTGCGTGATCAGGGCGACCGTGGCGAGCGCCGGGATCTGCGCGACCACCGCGATCGTCGCGGGAGTCGCCCTGCGGGTGACGACCAGGACGATGCCGGCACCGAGAGCGACGACGACCACGGCCAGCGCGATGAGCCCGCTCGAGAGCCCGGTGAGGATGAGCTGGCTGTCGATCGAGCGGAAGTTGCCGAAGTAGACCTGCCCGGTGGAATTCTTCTGCGCGGATCCGGCGACGCCGACGGCGTTCATGCTGCCGAGCAGGGAGAGGAGGTCGCCACGGTAGTTCGCGCTGCCGGTCGCCTCCGCTCCGGCATCGTCGAAGACGGTGGCGACGAGCGGGAAGAGCAGTGCGGAGACGATGGCGATCGCCGAGGTGAGCACGATGCGCGCGCGGCGGGAGATCGCATCCCGCATGAACACGATGGAGAGGACGAGCCCCAGCAGTGCGCCGATCATCCCGATCCGGCTGAAGGTCAGCACCGTGGCGCTGAGCATCAGCAGCACCATCCCGGCGCGCACGAGGAGGGGGAAGCGTGCCGCGAGGGTCAGCGGGATGGCGATGGCGAGGCTCGACCCGAGGGCGATCGAATGCCCGAATGCTCCTTCGGCCCGGGCGACGCCGCCGCGCTCCTGGATGGTGCCCCAGATCGCGTACATCGAGTTCCCGGAGCGGATGGTGACGAACGGGTTCCAGTGCGCCAGGAACTCGACGATGACCAGGATGCTGACGACGGTGAAGGCGATGGCCACGGCCCCGTAGATCCACGAGGGGTCCACGCGCAGGCCGGCGACCCGGCCGAAGACGTAGCCGGCGATGAAGTAGGTGAACAGCGAGAAGGCGAAGCCGACCGCGATGCCGGCGTTCGCGGTGATGAGGGAGGCGAACGCGAACACGATGAGCAGGGCCACCAGCCCGTCCATGGCGCCGAACCGGAACCCGTGCACCGGCAGCAGCACCACGGTCGCAAGGACCGCCATGCCGGAGACGGCCGGCAGGTAGTAATTGCCGTTGAAGCCGAGGCTCAGGCCGATCCAGACGGGTACGAAGCAGAGCACCGCGGTCCACACGCCGACGGCCGTCCGCGGCATCCGCCTCAGCACGATGAAGGCGGCGACGGCGACGGCGATCCCCGCCACGCCGAGCAGCGTGGTGTCCAGCGCCGTGCCGCTGAGTGCGGCGGCGATGGTCTCGGTGGCGGGGATCATGATGGGCTCACTTGAAGACGGTGATCGGCGTTCCCGCGGCGTCCGTCACGGTGACGACGGCCGAGCTGCTCTGCCCGTCGGGGATCGAGAAGACGTAGATGCCGGTCCGGGTCTCGCCCGCCTTGAGCGTGCCGAGCAGCGGCTGGGCGCCGTCGGTGAGCTCGGTGGCCGGGATGGAGGTCTTGCCGTAGTAGGCGTTCACGGCGACCTGCGCGAGGGAGACGTCGGTGCCACCCGGGTTGGCCAGCACGACCTGCACCGTGATGGCGGGACCGGCGACCTCACCGGCGCGGACCGCTTTGGCCGTCGTGTCCACCACGTGAAGCTTCGCGGTGAGCCCTCCGGCGAGGGTCGCGGTCGTGCCTGTGGAGACGACCGCTGCGACGGGGGCACCGTACCGGGGGTCGACCTTCGGCGGAGCCTGGGGCTTCGACGACGAGGTGGACTGCGGAGCCGGCGAGGCCGAAGGGGGCGGCGGGGAGTTCTTGTCGGGCGTCGGCAGCTGGAAGGGGGCCGGTGTGCCGACCGCCCTCGCCTCCGCGTTCTGCGCGCCGCGGACGGCCGCGACGGAGATCGCGACGGCGAGCAGGGCGGCGACCACCACGGCCCCGACGATGATCAGGATGCGGCGGCGCCGTCTGGACGGCTCCTGGGGGTTCTGTTCCGGGTTCTGTTCGGGACGATCGACCTTCGTCATCGGAGGTCCCCCTTCTCTTCTGGTCGGGCCTGTTCGGGTGGGGTGTCGATTGGTGCCTGCTCGGGTGGCAGCTGTTCGTGCGCCTGGGCGGGTCTCCAGGAGCGCAGCTCACGGAACCACTTGACCGCCGCGAGGAGCAGGAACACGGTGGTCGCGACGGCGATCAGCGTGTACAGGGTGACGAAGACGGGGATCGCGCCGAGAGTGAGGAACGACAGGCACAGCACCCCGTAGTCCATCGGCAGCACGGCGAGGGCGCGCAGCCAGGACGGCCGTCCGGAGGCATCCTCGGCGAGGGGGACCGATCCCTGCGTCCGCCGCCGGAGCTGCTCGGTCAGGATCATGCCGAAGAACAGCACGGCCGAGACGATCGCGAAGGCGATCGGCACGAGGAGCCACGGGACCGGGACCACCTGGAAGCGGTAGAAACCGACGGCGAGCGCGAGAGGCATGGTGGACACCTTGGTCGCGTCCACCATGTGGTCGAGCCACTCGCCGGCCGGGCTGCTGGTGCCGAGGAGCCGAGAGAGCTGGCCGTCGGCCGAGTCGAAGGCGTAGCCGACGAGGAGGAGCAGCGCGACGAGGACGCCCAGCAGCCACGATGGTGGGAACAGCACCAGCAGCAGGATGGCGGCGAAGGTCCACACGGCGCTGATGGCCGTCACCGCGTTCGGGGTGAACCGTGCGCGGTACGCCCACGCGGCCAGGTACCGTCCGATGCGCCGGTTGACGAACCGCGAGTAGGCGGGCGCCGAACGCGCCGGGGGCTTCTGTGCGGCGCGGAGGCGGCGCAGGGCGTCGGCGAATGTCTCGCCGCTCGCGGGCGACGGGACGCTGGACGGGGTCGGGATGCTGGCCGACGACGGAACGCTGGCTGGGGTCGGGATGCCGGCCGGGAACTCCGCCCGCTGCCCGCTCATCGTGCCGCTCCGTGGATGCGACCCTCGACGCCGGCGGTGCCGCGCCCCGGGATACGCCCGGCACGCTCCTCGGCGGCCTGACGGCCCGCGGCTCCGGTCCGCTGGCGGCCCCAGGGGCGAGCCGGCCGGACCAGCTCGTGCGCGGCGAGCCGGAGGCAGAGCTGCTCGTAGCGGTCGGCGACATCGTCCCAGTCGTATTCGGTGGCACGGCGGGCGGCTGCGCTGCGGCGCCGCTCCAGGAGGGCCGGCTCGGCGTCCGCAGTGTCGATGGCCGAAGCCACGCCGGAGGCGTCCAAGAAGTACGCCGCGGCCGCGCCTGCCACCTCGCGGTTGAACGACACGTCGTAGGCGATGACGGCGGTTCCCGCGCCGAGCGCGCGCAGCAGGGAGGGGTTCGTCCCGCCCACCGAGTGGCCGTGCAGGTAGGTGGCCGCACCGGCGTAGAGCTGGTCGAGGAGGCGCTGGTCCCACACGCCGCCGAGGAAGCGCACGCGCTCATCAGCAGCGTTGCGCACACGCCGGCTGTACTCCTCCGCGTAGGGCGCGGACCCGACGACGACGAGCGGCTTCGTGGACCGGCTGCGCACGTAGCCCTCGACGATGAGGTTCACGTGGTTCTCGGCTTCGAAGCGCGCGACGACGAGGTGGTAGCCGCCGGCCTGCAGGCCGACCCCCTCCAGGAGGTCGTCGCCCGGAGTGACCGCCGGCGCGCCATAGGCGATGAGCTGCGTCTCCGCGCGGAACTCGTCGCGGTAGTAGTCGGCGATCCCCTGCGCGTCGGCGATGAGGGCATCGGACCAGCGCACCGCGAGGGATTCGGCGGTGCGGTAGTAGGCCTGGCCCATGCGTCCCCACTTGGCGCGACGCCACTCCAGTCCATCGACGTGGGTGGCGACGGGGATGCACGCCGCACGCAATGCGGGCAGGTAGGGCGCATTGGCGGCGTTGAACACGATGGCGGCATCCGTCCGGTGGCGGAGCAGATGTGCGACCGAGAGACCGGTGTGGCTCAGGGTCTCCAGGCTCCGCCGGTGCATCGCGCCCCGGTGGATCAGCCGCATCCCCTCGTACTCGGCCGGTCGGTCGTCCGTCTTCGCCGAGCGGCAGTAGACGACGACGTCGTGCCCCCAGGCCGCCAGCCGGGTGCCGACCTCCTCCACGCAGGTCTCGAACCCCCCGTAGCGCGCCGGTACGCCACGCGTACCGACGAGCGCGACGCTGATGCGCCTTCCCCCATCGACCATTGGATGCTCGCTCTCACTTCTCTCGGATACACGGCGGCTCGGCCAACGATGTCTCCGCGAGCCTCCCTCGGGAGAGAGGACGGAACGGCTATCAGGTCGCATCAGGGGTCGGGTCGCTGTTGCATCACCAGACTAAGCGAGAATTCCTCAGCTGTCGCCCCCCTCATCAGAGGGCCATGGGTCAGAGGCTGGCTTACTCCCAGTCCGAGGCGTCACCGAGGCGCTTGGCGGGGTTGCCTGCGACGATCGCACCGGCCTCCACGTCCCGGGTCACGACCGAGCCGGCGGCCACGACCGCACCATTCCCGATCGTCACGCCCTTCAGGATCATCGCCCCGGTGCCCACGAGAACATGACGCCCGATCCGGATAGGAGCCGTATGGGGAAGCACGTCGCCGTTCGGGCGCGTGATCCGGTGGAAGTCGGTATCGAGCAGCTGCACCTCCCAAGAGATCCGTGTCCGCTCACCCACGACCAGCCCCGACGCGACGTTCACCGTGCAGCGTGGGCCGATGGCACTCCCCCTCTCGAGCCGGAGGGTGGCGTTCTCCTTCACCCAGAGGCGTGCGCCCTTCTGGATGATGCTGCCGCGCGCAAGCTCGTACCGTCCCTGTCCGCCCAGCCGGACTCCGGCTGCGAGGCGCGCTCCGGGGTGACCTCGGAGGACGCCGCGGGCAAGCTCCACGTACCGCTGTATGCGACCACGCACTTTCATCGCTCCCCCTCGGTTCGAGCCGTCGCCTGCATCGTACGGCCACGACCTTCTGCCCGTGCAGCGAGCTCGGCCCGGGCGATCCGCCGTCCGTCGCGCAAGCCCCGCCAGGCCGCCCGCAGCGGCGCGACCGGGTGGAGGAACTGGCGACGGCCGCCCTGCAGCAGGATCTCCCAGGCGACGCGGGGCGAGGTCCGCAGCCACCGGGCGAGGTCGTCGTCCGGCAGGTTGAGCGCGGCGAAGAGCATCCGGTTGCGGATGTTGAAGTAGTAGTAGCCCGCGGACTTCGCAGTCGCCGCGCTCTCCGCGCCCGGCTGCTGCGTGCCTCCCTCGGCGTGCGTGACAGTCGCGCTGTCGAGGAGCGTCAGGCGGCCGCCGGCCCTGCGGACCCGGAACGACAGCTCCACATCCTCCCAGTAGAGGAAGTAGCCGTCGCCGAAGCCGCCCGCGCGCTCCCACAGTGGCAGCGCCATGCAGAGGCACGCGCCGCTGAGCCACGGCTCGGCCCGTCGTTCGGGTGGCTGCGGCCGCCGGCGCGCCGACGTCATCCGCCCATCCACCAGGGAAACGTCGGCGCCGGCCGACCAGACCGACCCGTCCGGGCGAAGGATGCGCGGCGCGACCAGGGCGTCGGGGTCGGCGATCACCGCGTCCAACAGTGCGCGGGCATCCGTCGGCGCGATCACGGCATCCGGGTTGAGGAGCAGGATGCGCTCGGCGCCCGCCTCGGCGGCACGTGCGACCCCGGCGTTCATGCCGGCCCCGAAGCCGGGGTTGTGGTCGGGAAGGACGGCGATCCAGCCCTCCTGCCGGCACAACGCGACGATCTCCTCGCGTTCGGGGTCCGTGCTGAAGCTGTCCACCACGACCGTCAGCAGGCCCGTCGCTGCGCGGGAGAGCGGCGCGAGGTTCTCCGCGAGGAGCCGCGAGGATCCGTAATTGACCACGACGACCGCCTCGCCCGCGAACGACGGCGTAGGTTCGGGCCGCGCCGCCGACGTGTCCCGGGTCGGGTCTGGCATAGACTTCCGCTCTGACGTGAGGGGGTGACCGTGCAACCGGAGGAACCGGTGACAGTGACGATAGCCGTGCCGACGTTCCACCGTCCAGCCGAACTCGGCGCGCTGCTGCCCATGCTGCTGGCCCACGCCACTGAGGCCGGCGCGCCCTATCCCACCACGGTGCTCGTCGTCGACAACGACCCGGAGGGCAGCGGCAAGGCCGTCGTGGATGCGCTTTCGGATGCCCGCGCACGTGCCGTCGTCGAGTCCCACCCCGGAATCTCGGCCGTGCGGAACCGTGCGCTGAGCGAAGCCGGAACCCGGTTGCTCGCCTTCATCGACGACGACGAGCTTCCGCACGACGGCTGGCTCGTGCGCCTCCTCGAGACCTGGAGCTCGTCCGGCCGGCCCGCCGCCGTCTCGGGCCGGGTCGTGGCCGAGTTCCGTGGCGAGCTCGACCCATGGCTGGCCGCCGGCTCGTTCTACGTCCGCCGCCGGATGCCCACCGGGACGCCCATCGACGTCGCGGCCGCCGGAAACCTCCTGCTCGATCTCGAACAGGTGGCCGCGGCCGGTGTCCGGTTCGCCGACGACCTGGGGCTGAGCGGCGGAGAGGACACGTTGTTCAGCCGGCAGCTCCACGGCCGGGGCTACCGGATGGTGTGGTGCGACGAGTCGGCGATCACCGACGTCGTCCCGCCCGAGCGGATGACGCGTCGTTGGGTGCTGCAGCGGGCCTGGAGTCACGGCAACTCGACCAGCACGATCCGCATCCGACTCGCTCCGACTCGCCTCCGCCGCGCTCTCGCGCGAGTCTCGGCAGTCGCCGGGGGCTGCGTCCGCGTGGTCGGCGGCGCCGGCCGTTGGCTCGTGGGCCGGATCACCGGATCGCTCCGCCATCAGGCCCGGGGCGCTCGCGCCGTCTGGCGCGGCGGCGGGATGGTGTCCGGGGCGTTCGGCGTCGTGTACCAGGAGTACGCGCGCACCGGCCGCGCCGGCGAAGCCGCGGGGGCGGACGCGTGAGGCTGCGTCGCGCGGACCTTCGTCGCTTCGGGCGCGACACCATCCGGTTCGCGCTTGCGCCCGTCGGCTCCGTCGTGTCGGTGCGCACCTCCGCGCCCGAGCTCGTCCTGACCTACGATGACGGCCCGGTCGCCGGCATGACCGATCGCCTCCTCGAGCTACTGGCCTCCCGCTCGGCGACGGCCACCTTCTTCGTCCTCCTGTCGCGCGTGCGGCGCGACCCCGCACTCACCCGTGCGCTCCTGGAGGGCGGTCACGAGGTCGCCCTGCACGGCATCGACCACGTCGATGCGGCGACCATCGCACCCGACGTCTTCCGCCGCCGGATGCATGACGGCCGCCGCGAGCTCGAGGACACGATCGGCCGCGAGGTGCGCTGGTACCGGCCGCCCTACGGCCACCTGACGTTCGCCGGCTGGCGCTCGGTACGGGATGCGGGGCTCACGCCGGTCATCTGGAGCACCTCCGTCCGGGATGGGGCTGCAGCGCTGACGGACGACGAGCGCATCGCCGCAGCCCAGGCCGGAGCGTGGCGGGGCGCGATCCTGCTCGCCCACGACAACTTCGCGTCCGCCCTCGACGGGGTCGACGACGGACCGGAGCCGCAGGTCGACCGTCTGCGGCTCGCCTCCGAGATCCTCGACATCTCCGCGGCAAGGGGCCTCCGCGTCCGATCCCTCGGTGAGGCGCTCGAATCGGGGCGCGTCGTCAACCGGGGCGTCTTCGTCCGGTCCCGCGCCCGCTGAGCTCGATGGCGCGACGGTAAGCGTCCACGTGGCGCCGGCCCGTCTCCTCCCAGCCGCGTCTGCGGAGGTCCGGGCGAACGTCCGGGTCGCGCTGCCCCACAGCGGCGAGCGCGCGCTCGAGGTCGGCCGCGGTCAACGGCGGCTGGTAGCGCTGGACCCAGAGCTCCCCGACCTCTGCCCCGAGCATCCGGTTCACCTCGTTGTCCGGTACGAGCACCGGACGATCGAGGGACAGGGTCGACAGTGCGCCGCCGGAGTTGTGCATCTCGCGGTACGGCAGCACGATGAGCTCCGCCTCGGTGACCGCGGCGACCAGCTCCTCGTCCGAGAGGAAGGCGAAGTGGAGGGCGATGCGGTCGTCCCCGCGCGCTGCCTCGCGCAGCTGCCCGGCGAGCTCGTCGGAGGACGGCTTGCCCGAGACGGTCAGCGTCGCTTGCGGCTCGGGCGGCGGCGACCGGAAGGCTGAGCGGAAGGCGGCGATGAGCGCATCCACGCCCTTGTAGCGCCGGACCAGCCCCACGTAGGCGAGCCGTCCCTGAGTGGCCGGATGCTTGGGGTAGCGGGCGAACCATTCGCGGTAGTGCCCGTGCTCGATCGTCTCGACGGCCGACCCCTCCGGCACCGGAGTGAGGGGATTCAGCCGGATGCGGAGAGTGGTGGAGCGGTCGATCAAGCGCAGCAGCCCCCGCTCTCGCCTGCTGATCCCGTCCGGGATCTCCAGGTTGTGGGCGGTGCGCACGATCGGCGTCCTGGTCAGCCGCAGCTTCGCGACGAGCGCGAGGGTGAGCACCTGCCGCACGGCCTTCTTGAGCGGGCTGTGACCCGAGACCAGGATCTCCGGCCAGTGGACGTGGAAGACGTCGTACCGGCCGAGCAGCGCTCGACGCCAGGTGAACGTGCGGACCTCGACACCCGGCTGCGCGGCGACGGCGTCGCGCAGCATGATCAGGTACGGGTTGGTGGTCGGGCGCGGGTCAGGGAAGGACTGCTGCACGACGAGCTCGCGCATCTCTCCCCCTCCGGCCGGTATGCGGTCCACTCTGGCACGCCGCGGCAGTTGCCTCACGCACCCTCAATTGGGGTCACGCGCCGCGCGTCCGCTGGCTAAGATACATGAGTAAGTCTCACTTGGGCGCGCTGGGCGCCTGCGTCCGATGTCCCACCGACCCGACCCGGGAGCGCCGATGCGAACACTGATCCTCTGGGCCGACGACGCATCGCCGAATCTCGGCGTGCGCGCGCTCGGCGCGGGGACAGCGGCCCTCCTGAGACGTGTGCATCCACAGAGCGAGATCGTCTTCCAGAACTACGGGATGCGCGCCCCACAACTGCCGATCGGCCGGCTCCGCTCGCTCCTCGCAGAGCGGGTGACCGGGCGTAAGGGGATGCAGCGCTGGCTCGCCGGGTTCGACCTCGTGATCGACACGCGCTCGGGCGACAGCTTCGCCGACATCTACGGCACCCGCCGACTCGCCGTCATGTCGGCCGTCGCCGAGTTCGCGGCCCAGTCGGGCGTCCCCGTCGTCCTCGGGCCGCAGACGATCGGACCGTTCCAGACGGCGACCGGCCGCGCTCTCGCCCGGCGCAGCCTCCGGCGATCGCAGCTGGTGATGGCCCGCGACAGCGAGAGCTCCGACGCCGCCCGGGCTCTGGGCCGCCCGGTCGACGTTCTCACCACAGACGTCGTCTTCGCGCTCCCGCGCCCGGAGGTGCAGAAGAGCCGGGATGTCGTCCTCAACGTCTCCGGACTGCTCTGGCACCCGAATCCGCACGTCGACAGCTCGCGCTACCGCCGGACCATCCACCGGCTGCTCGACGGGCTGGCCGCGGAAGGGCGCGAGGTGACGCTGCTCGCCCATGTCCTCGAATCCGACAACCCCGACTCGGACATCCACGCCATCTCCGAGCTCCTCGCCGAGCGGAAGGACCGGCTGGATACCGTCGTGCCCGGTGGGCTGGAGGATGTCCGCCAGACGGTCGCCTCCGCGAATGTGGTGCTCGGCTCGCGCATGCATGCGTGCCTGAACGCGCTCTCGACCGGGACTCCCGCGGTGCCGCTCGCCTACTCCCGCAAGTTCGGCCCCCTGCTCGCCGACCTCGGCTGGACGCGCTCGGTCGATCTGCGGACGGCCGCGGACCCCGTGGAGGAGGTGCTCGCGCAGATCGCCGACCCCCACCTCGCAGCGGACGCCGCCCGGGTGCTGGACGTCACGGCAGACCGGCTCGAAGGCGCGGTCGCAGCGCTCTCGCGCGGCCTCGATCGGGTCGCCGCATGACCGCCACGATACGAACCTCCACGAGCGACGCGACCGGCGCGCGGACCGCCGCGTTGCGTGCTGCGGTCGCCCGCGTCGTCGCCTCCGGAAACTGCAGCGGATGCGGCGCGTGCACCCTCCTCGACCCCGGTCTCCGGATGCGCCTCGACGAGGAGGGCAACCTCCGGCCCGTACCGGTGGACTCCCAGCCGGTGGACTCCTCGCAGGCACCGGTCGACGCCGCGCCCGTGGGGCCGGACGTGGTCCGCCGGTTCGAGGAGGCGTGCCCGGGCGTCACCGTCCGTGCGGTGCGGCCCCCGTCGACCCGGCGGCACCCGACGATGGGCCCCTACCTCCGGGTCTGGATGGCGTGGGCGACCGACACCGACGTCCGGTTCCGGGGAAGCAGCGGCGGCGCGCTCACGGCGATCGCCGCCTGGATGCTCGAGACCGGCCAGGCCGCCCGGATGGTCGGAGCCCGTGCCGACACGCAGGAGCCGCGCCGGACCGTGAGCGTCAGCATCCTCTCCCGAGAGGAGGCCTTGGCGGCCGCCGGCTCCCGCTATGCACCCACGGCGAGCGCCTCCCGTCCGGAGGCTCTGCTCCCCGGCACGGTCATGGTCGGGAAGCCGTGCGAGGTCAGTGCGATCCGTGCGCTGACCTCCCGCCCGGATGGGCGCCAGGACGACAATCCCGTGCTCCTCTCCTTCTTCTGCGCCGGCACACCTAGTCAGCACGCGACCGACCGACTGGCGGCGGAGCTCGGGTCGCCGGCCGGGACACCCGTGAGCGACCTCTGGTATCGCGGGCGCGGCTGGCCCGGACGGTTCACGGTCCAGCGCCCGGATGGGACGTCGAGCGACGCGAGCTACGACGAGTCCTGGGGCTCCGCCCTCGGTCCTGCAACCCAGTGGCGCTGCAAGATCTGCCCGGACGGAATCGGCGAGAGCGCCGACATCACGGCAGCAGACTTCTGGGAGTCGGACGGACAGGGGTATCCGGTTTTCGCCGACGGCGACGGCCGCAGCGCCCTCATCGCGCGTACCGAGCGCGGCTACGACATCGTCCTGCGTGCGATCGAGGCCGGAGTCATCTCGGTCAGCACGATCGACCTCGACGAGCTGGCCGCCGTCCAGCCCCTGCAGACCACCCGTCGCAGCACACTGGCCGGACGCCTCGCCGGTGCGCGGCTCGCCGGGAACCCCGTCCCGCACTACCGGGGGTTCGGGCTGTTGGCCCTCGCACTTCCGCGGCTGCGCGAGGTGGTGCGGGTCGCGCGCGGAACCTATCGACGCGCCCGGGATCGCCGGGCCGCTGCCGGGCTGCGGTCATGACCATCCGCACCCCGCGCTCGCGGCCCGGGCGGCATGACGCTGCAGACCCCGAAGACACGCGCGGCCTCGGCGGCCGGGCGGTCCGCGGGGCGGCCGTCACCCTGGGCGCGCAGGGCGGCAAGGTCGTCGTGCAGGTCGCCTCCGTCATCGTCCTGGCGCGGCTGCTGAGCCCCCACGACTACGGCCTGATCGCCATGGTCGTCGCCATCATCGGCGTGGGCGAGCTCTTCCGTGACTTCGGGCTCTCGTCCGCCTCCATCCAGGCGCCGAGCGTCAGCCGCGGCCAGCGCGGCAACCTGTTCTGGATCAACGCCGGGATCGGCGCGGTCCTCACGGCGATCGTCTTCAGCGGAGCGGGACTCATCGCCTTGGCGTTCCGCCAACCGGACCTGGTGCCGATCGCACACGCACTGGCCTTCACGTTCCTGATCAACGGGCTGGGCACCCAGTACCGAGCCGATCTCGTGCGACGGATGCGCTTCTCCGCTGTCGCGACCGCCGACATCCTCGCTCCGGCCGTCGCCCTGGCCGTCGCGATCGTCTCCGCGCTCGCCGGCTGGGGATTCTGGGCGCTGGTCGCGCAGCAGCTCACCCAGGCACTCGTGCTGCTCGTCGTGCTGATCGTCGCGGCGGGCTGGCTTCCGGGACTCCCCCGACGCGATGCGCCGGTCGGCGCGTTCCTCGCCTTCGGCTGGAACATGCTCGCGTCCCAGTTGGTCAGCTACGTCAGCAACAACATCGACAACGTCCTCGTCGGTGCTCGCTTCGGCCCGGCCGCCCTGGGCGTGTACAGCCGGGCCTTTCAGCTCCTGATGACGCCCCTGAACCAGGTTCGCATCCCGTTGACCACCGTCGCGCTGCCGCTCTTCTCGCGGCTCCAGAACGAGAAGGAACGGTTCGGCGAGTGGCTCGCCCGCGGTCAGCTCGCCCTCGGCTACACGATCGTGACCGGCCTGGCGCTCGTCGCCGGCGCCTCCGACCCGTTGACCTCGCTCCTCCTCGGCCCGAAATGGAGCGCGGCCGCGCCGATCCTGCGGCTCTTCGCGGTCGCGGGTATCTTCCAGATCCTCGCCTTCGTCGGCTACTGGGCCTACGTGTCGCGCGGTCTCACCGGTGCGCTGCTTCGCTACTCGCTGGTGAGCGCTGCGATCAAGGTCGTCTGCATCGTCATCGGCTCGCTCGGAGGCGTGCTCGGAGTCGCGATCGCCTATGCCGTCGCGCCTGCCCTGTCATGGCCTATCTCATTGTGGTGGCTGGCACGCAATACGGATGTCCCGATCGGACGGCTGTACGCCGGCGCAGCCCGGGTGCTCGCCTGCGCGATTCTCGGCGGCGGCGCCGCCTGGGCGGCATGCACGACGGCCGCCGCCCTGGGCACAGTGGTCCAGGTGGCGGCGGCCGTCGTGGCGCTGGCGCTGGTCTACGGGGTAGCGGTCCTGCTCATCCCCGCGATCCGGCGGGATCTGGCGGGAGTGATCGCCGTGGCGCGGCTCCTCCGCTCCCGCTGATCGCGCTGCTGGGTCAGTTCCACGCTCCGATCCGGAGCGAGCCGGCCGGCTCGCCGGTCAGCGCGGCCGTCGCCGCGGGGAGCGGCTGAGCCAGCGCCGAGGTGAGCGAGGTCACCAGCGGCAGCGGGGCGAACCCGGCGGAGAGCACGTCCTGACCGTCGAAGGAGCGCGACGTGCGGTCCTGTCCGGTCGCGGCCGTGAACTGGGCGAGCGAGTTGAAGACCGCAGGGTCTCCGGCTCCTCGCGACCAGACGATGAGCCAGGTCGGGCTACCCGTCGAGGTGCGCTGGTAGACGTTCCCCGTGAGGGTGATCCCCATCTGCTCCGCCGAGTGCCAGTGGCTGTAGTCCTCGACCGCGAGCACGGCGTTGCCCAGGCTGTTCGCGAGGATGTTGTTCGTCACGGTGACGTTGCCGGTGATCCAGGTCACGGTCGGGTCGGGAAGAGACTGCCGGGGGTCGTGACCCGCCGTGGAGAGGTCGCTCGCCCGCCGGTAGCCCTGCGTGATGCTGATGTCGCGCACGTTGCCGGTCACCGTGTTGTTGCGGATGTCCACCCCGTTGGTGTCGCTGACCAGGATGCCGTCCATGCCGTTCTGCGCCACCACATTGTTCGCGATGGCGAACTTCGCGGAGATCTCGGCGACCAGGCCGTGACCAGAGTTGCCCACGATGTCGCTGTCCGCGATGGAGGCGTCGTACACCGACTCGTCGAACCAGAGCGCGTTGCCGTCGTTGTTCAGGAAGTTGCTCCCGGTGACGGTGATGCCGCGCGACCGGGCGACCTTGAAGCCGCCGGCGACCGGAGCACGGTTGAAGTGCTCCGTGTTGTTGTGGTCGGCCAGCATCCCGGTGACCCGGAGGCGGTCCGCGTAGGTCGCCTGGGCACCGAGCATGCCGTTGCGGGCGACGGTGACATTGGTGAGGGTGCCGTCGGTGCCGCCGATGGCGAGACCAGTCGTGGCATTGTCCGTGATCGAGGCGTTCTCGACGGTGACGCCGGTGGCGTAGATCTGCACGGCTCCCATGTCCGGGACGGACGGGGAGTAGCGACGGATGCCGATGCCCTTGAGTGCGCTGCCGTCACCCAGGACCACGAACGCCTTCACCGTGTCGCTGGCGTTGAGCTGGTGACCTGTCGGGTCCGAGCCGAGCACCAGCTCGTGGGTGGTCCCGTCGACGTAGAACGTCCCGGCCGTCACGGCCGCCCGCGAGGCGACCTGCTTCAGAGCGGTCCCGTCGAGGAACAGCTGGTCGGGATGCGCGGCCATCGGGTACGCCGGGTTGACGAACTGCCAGCCGGCGGTCGTACCGTCCGGCGCTCCGCGCGTGTACGTCGGGCTGTCGTCGAAGACGACGTTCCAGTTGCCGGCGACCCAGGCCGAGCCGGAGCGCGACCAGTTCGAGACCGCGCGGCTGCCGTCGAACCAGACGGCCTCCTTCGGATACGCCTGGATGGTGACCTTCTTGCCGCGCGGGATCGTCACCGTCTCGTGGTAGGTGCCGCCGCGGACCACGATGGTCGATCCGCTGGGGACGGCGTCGACCGCGTGCTGGACCGTCTTCCACGGAGCGGACTGGGACGAGCGCGAGACGCCGTCGTCGCCGGTGTTCGCCACGAAGTAGGCGCCGGACGGCACCGCGTACGAGGTGCTGCCGATCGGCGCCGCTCCGGAAGCCGAACGAGCGGTCGACTGGTCGATGCTCGTGTCAGCGCCGGCGGGCGCGGTGGGGCCGGTGGCCGGCGGCTGCGGAGCGCTCGTCGGCGTCTGCGTCGGGGTGGGGGTCGGCGTCGGCGTCACGGTCTGGCCGGGGGTCGGCGTGACGACCGGTGTGGTCGCCGTCGGAGCGGGCGTCGAACCCGACTGCGCCGTGAGCTCGCTCGCGGTCAGGTCGTCGAAGCGCACCGGCTCGGCGGTCGAACTGCTGGAAATGTAGCTCCACAGCGCGATCGAGCCGGCGTGGCTGAGGCGGTCGAGCGAGGAGTCGCTCGCGGTCACCTGCCAGTCGGGGGCCGTGCTGGAGGCGGGCCAGGCGCGGGCGCTCAGGGCGACCGAGTCCGTCCCGGTGGCGCGCAACTCCACTCGGATGGGCGTGCCGGCGGCGACGGCCGGAAGCACGACCTTCTCGGCGGCGACCGTCGTCTGCGTAGCGGTCGAGCCGTTCACGCGGGTGATCGACAGCACGCCATGGTGCCGCGCGTCGACCCGGAAGGTGGCCTGGTAGTACGCGGTGCCGGTAGAGCGCACCTGCACACCGGAGTAGACGCCGTTGCCGGTCGACGGCAGGGTGTCGATCAGGACGTTCGCAGCCGCATCCACATCGGACGCTGTCGCGGAGGGGAGGCTGGCCGTGAGCGACGCGCCGGGCCGGGGCACGGCCTGGCGGCCGGAAGCGGAACCGACAGAGAACGCAGCAGCGCTGTTCACGTGGTAGGCGCCGCCGAGCTGGGCGGCGCCCCAGCCGTTGGTCTGGGTCCGGTCGAAGGTGTCTGCGGCGATCTGCCGCGAGACGACGTAACTTGTCGGGGCGGCGAACGCGCCGCCGGCAGTGATGCCGACGGCCACGGCCGCTACTGCGGCACTTGCCGCGAGGGCGATTGAGGATCGCAGGCGCGCTTTCGCAGCGCCCGCTTTCCGATTGGTCTCGAAACGGTGAGCGGGGTGTCGGGACATAGAGGGGTGCTATCCAAACGTCGGGTAGAACGGAAACGGGTAGCAGGCGAGACCAGTTCCTGCCGCAGGTTGGTGGTGACGTTAGCAAACGCTGGGGGCGCGGTGCCAGTGACAGAACCAACCGAGCTTTCAGCGACAGACCGTAGCACGCCGCAGCGGAGAATCACCCCCGTTCGGGTGTCGGCACGCGGGCGATCGGACGTATCCGGGAGAATGGACGGATGGCTTCGGCGACCCGCTTCAGCATCCGTGCGATCTGCACGGGCAACATCTGCCGGTCGCCGGCGATGGAAGCCCTGCTCGCCGCCGAATTGAATGCTGACCGGGGCTTCATCGTGGAGTCCGCCGGCACGGAGGCAATGACCGGATGGCCCGCCGATCCGGCCATGGTCCGCCTGCTGCGCGAGCGCGGACTCGACGTCCGCGGGCACCGTGCGCGCCAGTTGGATGCGAACATGCTGGGAATCGACGACCTGATCCTGACAGCGACCTACGCGCACCGGGAGTGGATCGCCTCCGCCGACGCTGCGGCCGCCCGCCGAACCTTCACACTCGCCGAGTTCGCGCACATCGTGGACGGCGCTCCGGCATCGGGAACGGCGTCCGACCTCGTCGCGTGGGCAGCGGCCCACCGGCCGGCGAGACCTACCAGGCGGACGCCCTCCACCCGGCGCGGCGGCAGCCCGGGCGACATCGTGGATCCGTACGGACGCCCGGAGGCCGTCTTCCGCCAATCGCTCGCTCAGATCCTGCCCCTTGCACGTGCGGTGGCCGCAGCTCTCAACAGCCGGGAGTAGCGCTCCGAACCTACTGGTGACAAATCCTCACTAATCCGCCAGAATAGGTGAGGATAGCTCAATCAGAGGGGGATGCCCGTGACCCGACGCATCGGCTACGCCGCAGGGGCGTTCGACCTGTTCCACATCGGACACCTCAACATCCTGAGGCACGCCAAAAGCGAATGCGACTACCTGATCGCGGGCGTGGTGTCGGACGAGATGCTGGAGCTGACCAAAGGCACGCCCCCGGTCGTCCCGCTCCACGAGCGGCTGGAGATCGTCCGCAGCATCGCCTACGTCGACGAGGCCGTCGCCGAGACGGTCCCGGACAAGCTGGACATGTGGCGCGAGCTCCGCTTCGACGTCTTCTTCAAGGGCGACGACTGGCGCGGCACCGAGAAGGGACTCCGCCTCGAGCGCGAGTTCGCGGCCGTCGGCGTCGAGGTCGTGTACTTCCCGTACACCATGACCACCTCATCCACCCAGCTGCGCCGGGCCCTCGCCGCCCTGGCCGGCTGACCCCGCCCTCCCTGCGCCCCGCGCCCTACCCTCCCCGCGCCCCGCGCCCCACCATCGAGTACGCAGAGACTGCACGCCGCCACGGCGTGTCGCGTGCAATCTGTGCGGACTCGACGGTGGGGGTCAGCGCTTCTTGGACTTCTCCTGCTCGGGGAGGGTGCCCGCGGCGCGGCGCGCGGCGTAGTAGGCGCGCGCCTCCGCCTGCCGCTCGGCCTCGGCGCCCGAGGCGATCTTCGCGCGGACCAGCTCCGGGCCGTAGCCGAACGCATCCACCAGATCGACGGCATGCGGACGGATGCGCGTCAGCAGCCGGTCGATGTAGGCACGGACGGCTTGGGCGCGCTGCGGCGACAGGCGGCCGTTCATCAGGTACCACTCGAGGTGCTTCTCGATCAGTCCGAAGCCGAAGAGGTCGCGCAGCCAGGTGAGCACCTGCTTCGTCCCGGCGTCGGGCGCATCCTCGAGAGCGTCGGTGAACGCCTCCCACTGCAGCAGCTCGCCGTGGGCGCGGGCCGCCTCGATGAGCTCGTTCTGCTGCGAGTTGAACAGCTCGGCTGCGGCCTTCTTGCCGAGCTTGGAGGCGGGGCGCAGGCGTCCCGCGATCTGCGCGATCATCGTCTCGACGCGATCGGTCAGCAGCTCGCGCTGCGTCGCCGGCTCCTGCAGCCAGTTGACGGCGCGGGCTGTCGAGCCGAAGTCGCGGACCGTCTGGGCGACGCTCCGCAACCCGGAGCCGTGGTAGGCCCGGCCCGCCGCCTGCGTGACGACGTAGCGGGCCATCGCGCCGGCGTCCGCCTTCGCGAACTTGCGGCTGAAGTCGGTGAGCAGCCGCTTCGCGACCAGCTGCAGCAGGACGTTGTTGTCGCCTTCGAACGTGACCCAGATGTCCAGGTCCTGCCGGAGCGATGTGAGGCGGTTCTCGGTGAGGAAGCCCGCGCCGCCGCACGCCTCGCGCGCCTCCTGCAGGGTGTCGAGCGCATGCCACGTACTCAGCGGCTTGAGCGCCGCGGCGATGGTCTCCAGGTCCTGGCGGTCGGTGTCCGTGTCGGCGACGCCGCTGAAGACATCGTCGAACTTGTGCAGGAACACCTCGTGCGCGAAGCTCGCCGCGTATGTCGTGGCGAGCAGCGGGAGCAGCCGGCGCTGGTGCCGCTGGTAGTCGAGCAGCACCTCCTCGTCGGTGTCGCTGCCCGCGGTGAACTGCCGGCGCTGGTCCGCGTACGTGATCGCGATGGCGAGGCCCAGCTTCGCGCCGATGGTCGCGGAGCCGTCGAGCGAGACACGGCCCTGCACGAGCGTCCCGAGCATCGTGAAGAAGCGGCGGCCGGGGCTCTGGATGGGCGAGGTGTACGTGCCGTCCTCGGCCACATCCCCGTAGCGGTTGAGCAGGTCGGTGCGCGGGATGCGGACCCCGGTGAAGTGCAGACGACCGTTGTCGATGCCGTTCAGTCCGCCCTTCTGGCCGTCGTCCTCGCCGCCGATACCGGGAAGGAAGTCGCCGTTCTCGTCGCGGATCGGGACGTAGAACGCATGGACGCCGTGGTTGACGTTGCCGGCGATCAGCTGCGCGAAGACGACGGCGGCGGTCGCATCCACTGCCGCGTTTCCGAGGTAGTCCTTCCACGCGCCGCGGAACGGAGTGTCGAGGACGAACTCCCGCGACTCCGCGTCGTACGTCGCCGTCGTGGCGATGCTGGCGACATCCGAACCGTGGCCGGTCTCGGTCATCGCGAACGCGCCGGGGACCTCCAGCGACATGATGCCGGGGAGGTACTTCTGGTGGTGGCGTTCCGTGCCGAGGTGCAGGACGGCGGCGCCGAACAGGCCCCACTGCACCCCCGACTTGATCTGGAGGGACGGGTCGGCCGCGACGAGCTCCTCGAACGCCGCGATGTTGCCGCCGTGATCCTCCAAGCCGCCCAGGGACTTCGGGAAGGCCCGGTGGACCTGACCGTTCTCGACGAGGAGCTTCAGCTGCCCGAAGACGCGGGCGCGGTGGTCGGCGACCGAGAGGCCTTCCTGCTTCTGCATCTCCGGACGCTTCGAGACCTCCCGGGAGGCGAGCCGCGCCTCGGCCCAGTGGCCGAGCAGCTGGCGGCCCAGCGCCTCCACGTCGACCCGCGGCGCAACGCCGGCGGGCGGAGCGGTCGGCTCGGTGAGCGTCGAGGGCGCGGCTGGGCCGGCGGAAGTGGATGCGGGGGTGGCGCTCGGAACGCGTTCGGCAGTGTCGACCATGACTTCTCCTCTAGGAAGATCGCGGGATGCCGCCACGCTACGACCGACCACCGGCAACGGCGAAAACGTCGGTGCCCGGCCTACAAAGCGAGCCGGGCAGGCCCGACCCCGCTCTTGTCGGGAACCTCCAAATCCAGCCTCCCCGCGCGTGACACCATGCACAACCCGCCATGCCGCCTGACCCGCCGCCTCTCGCCCGCCGCCCATCGCCGAGTACACGAAGACTGCACGCGACGCCGGCGTGTCGCGTGCAGTCTGTGTGTAGTCGATGCTGGGGATGGGGCGTGAGGGTCAGGCGGCGCGGCGGGATGCGCGCTGTTGGGGGCGCGGGGCGCGCAGCGGGGTCGCCAGTGCCGCTCGGGCGGCTGCGGCGCCCTTCAGCTCGATGACAGCGCCGGCCGGGACGTGCGTGTCGCGCTCGAGGCGCGCACCGTTGCCGACCATGGCGTTCTCGCCCAGCTTGGAGCCGCTGCCGATCTTCACTCCGCTGCCCACGAGGCATCCTGCCCCGACGTGGACGTTCGCGCCCACGAAGGTGCGGTCGCCCACCGTGGCGCCCTTGTCGATCCAGCTTCCTGCGCCGACGTAGGCGTCCATCCCGACCCGTGCGTCGGCCTCCACGTAGGCCGTCGGCTCGATGTATGCCGACTCGGCCACCCGGGCCGTGGGGGACACCAGTCCCCGGCCGTTCGCGTGACGCTTGTACTTGATGACCGCGCCGGTCTCATCCTCCAGCTCTTCGATCATTCGTGCCATCTGCTACTTCCTTCTCCGAGATCGCGCAGTAATCATTCAATGTCATAACGTCGGGCGGCCGGAAGGAATTCCCTGGTCGCCCGATGGAACGACGGACGATACTCCCCCTCGTGCACCGCGCAAGGGGGAACGACGAGGTCTGGCCGTCAGGCGGGCGGTGCGAGCGCGAATCGGACAGGCGCGGACGACGAGGTCGGCCGGATGCGATGGGCGGGCGGGAACGGCCGGACGGGGTACGGCGCGTGGCAACGACCGGACGGGATCGGAGCGGCGAGTCCGGCCGTACTGGAGGCGACTGTCAGGCGGGCGCAGCCGCGTCGGCGCCGGCGACGACGGAGAGCAGCGCCTCGCCGTAGACCTCGCGCTTCTTCGAGCCGATGCCGCTGATGCCGTCGAGGTCGGCCAGCGAGGCCGGGCGGGCGGCGGCGACCGCGCGGAGGGTCGCATCGCCGAAGACGATATAGGCGGGGACGCCCTGCTCGCGAGCTTGACCCGCCCGCCACGATCGGAGCGCCTCGAACAGCGGCTGGTCGGCGGCCGACAGGTCGGCCGTCGCCGCGGCGCTGCGCGACGCGCGGGGCGCGCGCTCCGGCCGGTCCGGCTCGCGCCGGAGGACCACGGTCCGGCCCCCGGCGAGCACCTCGCCGCCGCCGGGCGTCAACGTCAGCACGCCGTACTCCCCCTCGGGCTTCAGCAGCTCTCCGGCGATGAGCTGCCGGACGACGCCGCGCCACTGGCTGTCGCTGAGGTCGTCGCCGATGGCCCAGGTGGAGAGGCGGTCATGGCCGTACTGCTCGACGCGCGGCGTGCGCTTGCCGCGGAGGATGTCGATCAGGTGCCCGGCGCCGAACCGCTGATTGCGCTCCCGGTGGAGGCGCACGACGGTCGAGAGCAGCTTCTGTGCCGGGACCGTCCCGTCCCAGCTCTCCGGCGGCGTCAGGCAGGTGTCGCAGTTGCCGCACGGGCCCGAGGTCTGCCCGAAGTATCCGAGCAGGTTCACCCGGCGGCACTGGACGGTCTCGCACAGCGCGAGCATCGCATCCAGATGCTGCGTCAGGCGTCTGCGGTGCGCCAGGTCGCCCGGGGAGTCGTCGATCATGCGCCGCTGCTGCACCACGTCTTGCAGGCCGTAGGCGAGCCACGCGGTCGAGGGCAGCCCGTCGCGGCCGGCGCGGCCGGTCTCCTGGTAGTACCCCTCGACCGATTTGGGCAGGTCGATGTGGGCAACGAAGCGCACGTCGGGCTTGTCGATGCCCATGCCGAAGGCGATGGTCGCGACGACGATCACGCCCTCCTCGCGGAGAAACCGCGACTGCGTCGCCGCCCGCTGGGACGCCTCGAGGCCGGCGTGATACGGCAGAGCGGTCAGGCCGCGCGACGACAGGAACTCCGCCGTCTTCTCGACCGACGCCCGGGACAGGGCGTACACGATCCCAGCGTCGCCCGCATGCTCTGCGGTGATGAAGTCGAGCAGCTGTTTGCGGGGCTCCACCTTCGGCACGATGCGGTACTGGATGTTGGGGCGGTCGAAGTCGGCGACGAAATGTTCGGCTTGCTCGAGCCGGAGGCGGGACGTGATCTCGCGGTGCGTCGCGTCGGTCGCGGTCGCGGTGAGGGCGATGCGCGGTACGCCGGGCCAGCGGTCGGCCAGCTCGGAGAGCATGAGGTAGTCCGGGCGGAAGTCGTGCCCCCATTGCGACACGCAGTGCGCCTCGTCGATCGCGAACAGCGCGATGCGGCCACGCTCGAGGAAGCGCTTGGTCGCCTCGGACGACAGCCGCTCCGGGGCCACGTAGAGCAGGTCGAGCTCTCCGCCGAGGTAGGCGCGCTCGACCGCGGCCCGGGCGTAGCCGTCCTGCGTCGAGTTCAGGAACGCGGCACGGACGCCGACCGCGGTGAGCGCATCCACCTGATCCTGCATCAGCGCGATGAGCGGCGAGACGACGACGCCGGTGCCCTCACGCAGCAGCGACGGGATCTGGTAGCAGAGGCTCTTTCCGCCGCCGGTGGGCATGAGCACCACGGCGTCGCCACCCGCGGCGACCCGTTCGATGATCGCCTGCTGCTGCCCGCGGAACCCGTCGTACCCGAAGACCGTGCGCAGCGCTTCCGCGGCGGACCCGAACCGTGGCAGCGTCGCCCGGACGACCGCCGGGGTCGATACCGGACGGCCTGCCGCTGCCGCGGGCACGGTCTCCTCACCGGCGGGCCACACCTCACCGGCGTACGGGTCGTCGAACTCGGGCAGCGGCGGCTCCTCATCGAGAGGAGGCGCATCCCGGTCGTCGGGCACCCGGTCGTCGGAGGCCGGGTCGCCGGGGATCCAGCCGTCGGTGAAACTCATTCCTCGATCGTATCCGCGGCGTCTGACGGTCGGCCCGGGCGGATGCGATCTGTGGATAACTCCCCGTCGAACCCTCACTCGGGTACCATCGCCCACATGCGCCGGCTGATCGTCACCGAGTTCATGACCCTCGATGGAGTCGTGGAGGCACCCGGCGGCGAGCCGACGCACCGGCACTCCGGATGGACGATCCCATTCAGTTCCGACGACCTCCGCGCCTTCAAGCTGCGGGAGGTGCTCGAGGCCGAGTCGTTGCTCCTGGGCCGACGCACCTATGAGCAGTTCGCGGAGGCCTGGCCGCCGCGCGAAGGCGAGTTCGCCGAGAAGATGAACGCCATGCCCAAGGTCGTCGCCACCTCCCGGCCACGCGAGCTGGAGTGGAACGCGACCGCCGTGGAGCATCCCGTCCGCGCCGGCATCGGCACACTGAAGGAGGGTGACGGCGGCCCGATCCTGGTCGCGGGCAGCGCCTCCCTCGTCCGGTCGCTGCTGGTCTGGGGGCTCGTCGACGAGCTGCGGCTGCTGGTCTACCCGGTCACGATCGGCGGCGGCACCCGGATCTTCCCCGACGACCGGGAGAAGTGGACGTTCGAGCTCACCCAGCTGGACCGCTTCAGCTCCGGCGCGGTGCTGCACACCTATCGCCTGGCCGGGAGCTGATGCCGGCGGTCCTCGGGCTGCTCAGCGCCATCGTCTACGGATCCGCCGATTTCCTGGGCGGCGTGGCGTCGCGGCGCATCGGCCCGATGCGCACCACCGCGGTCGGCGCAGTCAGCGGCCTCGTCCTCCTGCTGGTCGCGCTGCCCTTCGTGGGCGGCACCTGGTCGGTTCCTGCGCTCGGCTGGGGCGCCCTGTCCGGGTTGGCGGGATCGGTCGCCATCGGCCTCCTGTACGGATGCCTCGCTATCGGCCCGATGAGCATCCTCTCGCCGCTCACCGCGCTGGTCTCCGCCGTCGTGCCGATGGTGTGGGGACTCGTCGGGGGCGACCGGTTCGGGCTCGTGGGCTCCCTCGCGCTCGGACTCGCGCTCGTCGCCGTGGTGCTCGTCGGATTCGTCCCCGAGAAGGGCGCCGTGCGGCCGAGCGGTCGTGCGCTGCTCATGGCGGTGGGCGCCGGCGCGATGCTCGGCGTGTTCCTCATCCTGCTCGACCAGACGCCGCGGGACTCCGGCGTCGTGCCGCTGATCGCCAACCGCGCGGTGAACGGCGCGGTGATGTGGACCGCGGTCGCCCTGCTGGTGCTGAGGTCCCGACGCGGCGCTGCAGCGCGTCAGAGAGCCGCACGCGACCGAGTGGATGCGCTCCTCCCGGGCGACGCGCAGGCCCGATTCGAGGCGGCAGCCCGAGTGGATGCGCCGGTCCGGCTCGAACGCCTCGGCGTCGGCATCGCGATCGCCGGGGGTGCCATCGACGCCTCCGCGAACGTCCTCATCCTGCTCGGATTGAGGCTCGGGGAGCTGACCACGATCTCCGTCCTGGTCGGCCTCTATCCGGCGGGAACCATCCTGCTGGCTGCCATCGTGCTGCGAGAGCGGGTGGCGCCCGTGCAGTGGGTCGGGCTGGCGCTCGCGGTCGTGGCCGCGGCGATGCTCGCCATCAGCTGACCTCGCTCTCGACCCGTGCCAGCCGGTACTGTGGGTCGCTGGAGCAGACGGAGGCGATCCATGAGCACACCGCACGACCCGGCAGACGAACTCGAGAATCCCCGGGAGCACCTGGGCGATGTGAGTCAGGCCGTCCAGGACTTCTCCAGCGAGCAGGAGGGCTACCACAAGTCGCTCTCGTCGCGGCAGCTGCAGATGATCGCCATCGGCGGCGCGATCGGCACCGGCCTGTTCCTCGGCGCCGGCGGCCGTCTGCACGATGGCGGGCCCCTGCTGGTGATCGTCTACGCGGTGTGCGGCTTCTTCGCGTTCCTGGTGCTGCGCGCGCTCGGCGAGCTCGTCCTGCACCGGCCGTCGTCCGGCTCGTTCGTGTCGTACGCGCGGGAGTTCTACGGCGAGAAGATGGCCTACGTCGCCGGATGGATGTACTTCCTCAACTGGGCGATGACGGCGATCGTCGACTCCACGGCCGTAGCGCTGTACGTGAAGTACTGGAGCCTGTTCTCGAGCGTCCCGCAGTGGCTGCTCGCCCTGATCGCACTCGTCGTGGTGGTGAGCCTCAACCTCATCTCGGTGAGGGTGTTCGGCGAGATGGAGTTCTGGTTCGCCCTGATCAAGGTCGGGGCGCTGGTCGCGTTCCTGGTCGTCGGGATCGTCGTGCTCGCGGCCGGCTGGCCGACCGATGTCGGGCCGACAGGCATCGCGATGCTCTCGCAGAACGGCTGGCTGCTGCCCCACGGCGTCGCTACCATCGCCATGGCGATCGTGCTCGTGCAGGGCGTCGTCTTCGCCTACGCCGGCGTCGAGCTGGTGGGCACGGCCGCCGGTGAGACCGAGAACCCCGAGAAGATCATGCCGCGGGCGATCAACAGCGTCGTGTTCCGCATCGCGGTGTTCTACTGCGGCTCGGTGCTGCTGCTCGCGCTGCTGCTCCCGGCGAGCGCCTACAGCGCCGACCAGAGCCCGTTCGTCACCTTCTTCAGCCACCTCGGCGGACCCGAGCTCAGCGCGATCATCGGCTCGATCATGAACTTCGTCGTGCTCACCGCCGCCCTCTCCAGCCTGAATGCCGGGATGTACTCGACCGGCCGCATCCTGCACTCCATGGCGCAGACGGGAGCGTCGCCCCGATTCACCGCACGGATGAACACGCGCGGCGTCCCGTACGGCGGCATCTTGCTGACCGCTGCGATCGGCGTGCTCGGCGTGTTCCTCAACCTGATCGTGCCGGAGCAGGCGTTCAACATCGTGCTGAACATCGCATCCCTCGGCATCGTCACCAGCTGGGGGATGATCGTCCTCTGCCAGATGCAGCTGCGCCGCTGGGCGCTCCGCGGCGTATACACGCGCCCCTCGTTCCGGCTGTTCGGTGCGCCGTTCACCGCCTGGCTGACCCTCGCGTTCCTCGTGGCGGTGCTCGTGCTGATGGCGTTCGACTACCCGACCGGGACGTGGACGGTCGCCTCGCTCGTCATCATCATCCCGCTGCTCGTGATCGGCTGGTACGCGCAACGTTCGCGCATCCTGGCCATCGCGGCGGAGCGCCAGGGGCACACGGGCGCGCACCCCGTCATCGCGGCGCGGCGCCCCGGCCGCCCGGGTCGCCCCGGCGACCCCGGCCCCCGCTGACCCTCACCCGCCGAGCCCTACGCCCCGGTCCCCCTCCGCCGTCCGCCGGACCTCATCCGCCGAGGCCAATCCGCCGAAGTGCTCGTAGTTACATGCGACACGCCGGCGGCGAGTGCAACAACGAGCACCTCGGCGAATCGGAGATGGGAGCGGCGAGGAGGTGCGGTCGAGCTGAGCGGCGTCAGGACGCGGGCGGGGCCACCTGTGCGGCCTGCTCCAGCGCGGGCAGGGCGGCGCGGACCGCCTCCACCTGATCCGGCGTGAGCTCGGCGAGCACCGCGGAGACCGCCCGCGCGCGGTCCGACCGCGCCTCGTCCAGCAGCGCCTTCCCCGCGTCCGTCCCCGAGACGAAGAGGGAGCGTCCGTCCTCCGGGTCAGGCGCCCGCTCCACGAGACCGCGCGTCTCGAGTTCGGCGACGATCCGCGTGATGGTCGGCGCCGCCGCCACCTCGATCGCGGCGATCTCGCTGGGGCGCAGCGGTCCGCGGCGGACGATGGTGGACAGTGCGGACAACTGGCCGTGGCTGAGACCCCCGGTGGACGAGCGGATGCGGCGGTTCAGCCTCCCGACAGCAAGGGCCAGGCGGCCGGAGACATCGTCGACGACCTCGTTGTCGCCGCCTCCGGCCGCCGGCCGCTCGTCAGCTTCATGCGCGGTGGGCACCGACTTCCTCGCCTTCCTCGGCGGCCTGACGCTGGGGTGCGACGGCCTCCTCATGAACATACTTCGCCCCGCCGAGGAACGACGCCACGGCGCCGATGACGCTCATCACGGCGGCGGCGATGAAGACGACCACGAGCCCGTCGTGGAACGGCCCGGAGATCAGCTGGGGGAAGAACTCCTTGCCCGTCAGCGTGGCTGCGTCCACGTGCGGCGAGGTCAGGATCCCGGTCGGGGTGAGGAGGCTCTGGATGGGGTTGTAGCCCAGGAAGGCGGCGAACAGACTGCCGACCGGCGGCGTGTTCCCGACCTGCGCCGCGATGTTCGCCGGAACCCCGTGGGACGTCAGCCCGTTGCTGAGCGCCGACGGCAGCGCCACCGAGAGCCCGGCGATCATCAGGGAGAAGAAGATGCCGATGGAGAGCGAGCTTCCGGCATTGAGCGCCACACCGGCCATCCCGGATGCGGCACCGCGCTCGTTCGCCGGCACGCTGTT
Source organism: Leifsonia sp. HAY1-4F (assembly GCF_056755275.1). Lineage (NCBI taxonomy): Bacteria > Bacillati > Actinomycetota > Actinomycetes > Micrococcales > Microbacteriaceae > Leifsonia > Leifsonia sp. HAY1-4F. The sequence goes on along the minus strand of NZ_JBNDHX010000007.1, from coordinate 22,653 downwards.
CATGATCGCGGTGCGGTTGGGCGAGGAGAACAGGCCGGACCCGATCCCGTTGAGGCCGGTCAGCAGAGCGAACTGCCAGTACTCGAAGTTCACCGGGATGAGCAGCAGGCCGACGAACGTCGCGCCGACGAGGAGCAGTCCGACCGTCGCGAACGAGCGCGATCCGAACCGGTCGGAGAGCGCGCCGGAGACGGGACCTGCCACCAGGAACCCGATCGTGATCGGGAGCATGTAAATGCCCGCCCAGAGCGGCGTCGACTCGTAGCTGTAGCCGTGCAGCGGCAGCCAGATCCCCTGCAGCCAGATGATCAGCATGAACTGCAGCCCGCCTCGCCCGATCGCCGCGAGGAACCCCGAGAAGATCCCGGAGGAGAAGGCACGGATGCGGAACAGCCGCATGTCGAACATCGGCGCCGGGACCCGCAACTCGATGAACACGAACGCGACGAGCAGCAGGATGCCGCCGATGATCGCACCGAGGACCCACGGGTTGCCCCATCCCTGGCTGGAGCCGCCGTAGGGCTGGATGCCGTACGTGATGCCGGTGAGGAGGACGATCAGGCCGACCGCGAACGTCGCGTTGCCGAGCCCGTCGATCCGTCCGGGGTTCTTCTGCCCGACCTCGTGCAGCGACTTGAGGGACCAGATGGTTCCGACGATGCCGAACGGAACGGAGACGAAGAACACGGCCCGCCAGTCCACCTCGGCCAGCAGGCCGCCGAGGATGAGGCCGATGAAGCTGCCCGCGATGGCGGCCACCTGGTTGAGTCCGAGGGCGAACCCGCGCTTGTTGGCCGGGAACGCGTCCGTCAGGATCGCGGTCGAGTTGGCGAACAGCATCGCGCCGCCGATCCCCTGCACGAACCTCCAGACGATCAGCCACATTGCGCCCGGTCCACCGGTGAGCGGGTCGAGGCACAGCGCGATGGCCGCGATCGTGAAGATCACGAACCCGAGGTTGTAGATCCTGACCCGTCCGAACTGGTCGCCCATCCGTCCGAACATGACGACGAGGACGGCGGTGACGAGCATGTAGCCCATCAGCATCCAGAGGAGGTACGACACGTTGCCCGGCTCGAGAGGGTTCAGCTTGACGCCGGTGAAGATCGCGGGCAGGGAGATGATGACGATCGACGAGTTGATCGTCGCCATGAGCATGCCGAGCGTGGTGTTGGACAGCGCCACCCAGCGGTAGTGCGGGTGGTCTTTGGTGAAGATGCCGGTGCGGGCCACGGAAGTCCTTGTCAGTGCGCGTGAGAGTACGTGGAGATGCGGTCGTTTATATGCGTCAACTATATTACGCGCGTCCGCCGCACGGTCCTCCGTTATGCCCGCGGGAGGCGCCTACGACTCCGCGCTGAGCGCGATGGTGCCGAGCCCGAGGGCGGCCAGGATCCCGGCCGACACCCGCTCCAGCCACGTCGTGACGGCGGGCCGCTTCAGCCAGGCCACCGCCCGGCCGGCGAGGAGCGCGACCGCGACGAGGTAGAGCGAGCCGACGACCGCGTCGATCGCCCCGAGCAGCAGGGTGCTGCCGATCGTGGAGCCGTCGTGGGGCACGAACTGCGGCGCGACGGCGAGGAAGAACAGGCCCACCTTCGGGTTGGTCATCGTGGACAGCGCCCCGGCCACGAACCCTCCGTGCAGGGATGTGCGGCGGGCGGTCGGCTCGATCCCAGCAGAGTGGTTCTTGCGGCTGGCGATGAACGCCATGACACCGAGGTACACGAGGTAGAGGCCGCCGACGATCTTCAGGATGCGGTAGAGCTCCGCGGACTGCTCCAGCAATGCGGCCAGCCCCAGGGCGACCGCGAGCGCCCAGCCGAGCGAGCCGACCGCCGAGCCGACCGACGCCGCGATCCCGGCGCTCGGTCTCGACAGGCTGAAGCGCAGCACGAGGAACGTGTCCGGCCCCGGTGTGATCGCGAGGACGACGCACAGGCCGGCGAAGGCGAGGAGGCTTGCTGCGGTCATCCGACAAGTATGCAACGGCAGCCGAAAACCCGTCGCGCCCGTCGCGTACGGTCCGACCGGGGTTAGGCTGTGCGCAGGACCCACGGGAGACGTCGGCCCAGCCTGCAACCCGAGAGGCACGGCGATGATCGATACGGACACCGAAACAGACCCGGGCGAGGAGCAGGTCTCCATCCCGGACCAGTTGCGCAGCCTCCTGGAGGGCGAGCGCGGGATGAAGGAACTGGCCGCGACGGAACCGCTCTGGTACCCGGCCCTGGTGCGCCAGCTCGAGCTGGCCGTCGGCGACGACAAGATCATCTACCTGGGCGCGGCCACCGCTACGTCGGTCTCCACCGTCACGTTGCGGGTCGGGATCTTCACCGCGAGCATGGTGGTCGCGGCGGAGGTCGTCGACGACGGATCGCCGGGCGCGCACGTCACGACCCGGGTGGAGGGCCGTAGGGCGCTGGAATGGTTCGAGCTGTCCGGCGGGCAGGGGGACGACGGATCGGACTCGCCGTGGCCCGGCGGCTTCCGCATCCGCGCGTACTACCGCTCGGGGCTCACGGTGACGGTGCCGGCGAATGTCGTGGACACAGAGGCGAAGCGCGTTTCGGTGCACGGAGTGCTCGACGGCATCCGGGCAGACCTCAAAGCCCGGATGTGAACGCTGCGCCGAATGGTGGTGGAGGACTCTGGAAATCGAACCAGACAGGTCGCCCCGATAGGCGAGTCCCCCGAACCTGAACAGTATAAGGAAGCTTCCGCCGAGGTGCTCGTTGTTGCCGTCACCCGCGGCGTGTCGGATGCAACGACGAGCACTTCGGCGTGCGCTCCGCCTCAGGGACGGGAGGCAGCGCGGGTCAGGCGGGCGGGTCAGGCGGGCGGGGGCACGCTCCGATCCGGAACGGAACCGGAGCGCACTCCCCCGCAGGGCGACGCACGGCGCCGCCGGTGTCCCCGGTTAGAACGTACGGACTTCCCGGTTTGATCGCAAATGCAGGCGTTACAGCGTGCCGAACGCGGCAGTGACCACGCCCCACACCCGCGCGATGTCCTCGCTCAGCGTCTCGAAGGCGTTGCGCTCGGCCGCGATCGTGTAAGCGCCGAAGAGCCCGTGAACGGCGGCCGTCGCCAGGTCGCGCACCTCCACGTCACTGCGTCGGCGATCCTGGGCTTCCTGCCTCAGCAGTCCGGCCACGAAGGCCGCCCAGCGCGCATAGGGGTCGTCGTCGGCCGCCGGGGGAAGCACGGTCTGGGTGAGCTTCATGGCGGCACGCGCCCGGATATCCGCGCCGAGGACGGCCGCCACCCGCTGTGTCACTTCCTCTGCGGCCGCGAGCCCGCGCAGCCCGGACGCCGCCACGTCGTGGACGATGGCCGGCCAATCGCCTCCGCTCTCCTCCACCAGCGCCGTCGCGATGTCGAGCTTCGAGCGGAAGTGGAAGTACACCGCGCCCTTCGTCGCACCCGTTCGCTCGACGATCCGGTCCAGGCGTGCGCCCTCGTACCCGTGCTGGTCGAACTCGGTCGCAGCGGCGTCGAGAATGGCGATCCGCGTGCGCTCGGCGCGTTCCTGTCTCGGCATGCGTCATCGCCTGTCTCGTGAAGGGAGGGGGTGACTAGACGATAGCGCGGCGATCCGCACGGTCGGCGCAGCGGCGGTCGGGGTGGGATCGGGAAACGAACACGGACGGTCGCGTCCTGAGGGGACAGAACTGCAGGTCACGCGGCGTGAAGCAACTCCGCGATCAGGGCACGGACGCGCTCCTTGATCTCGTCGCGGATGGGCCGCACCTCGTCGATCGGCCTGCCGGCTGGATCGGTGAGCTCCCAATCCTCGTAGCGCTTGCCGGGGAAGACGGGGCAGGTGTCGCCGCATCCCATCGTGATCACGACGTCCGACTCCTGTACCGCTTCGGTGGTGAGTAGCGCCGGGCTGCCCGCCGAGATGTCGATGCCGTCCTCGGCCATCGCTTGAACAGCGACGGGGTTCAGCGCGTTCCCCGGCTCCGACCCGGCCGAGCGCACCTCCACTCGATCCCCGGCGAGGGCCCGCAGGTAGCCGGCAGCCATCTGGCTCCGGCCCGCGTTGTGGACGCAGACGAACAGCACGCTGGGACGGGGGGATTCGCTCACTCGTACAGCTTCGCACGCGCGGGGCAGCCACGCCTCACGTGCCGGGCAGCTCCCGCAGCTCGCTGGTCCGGTCGCCGGGATTGTCGCCCGTGTTCACCGTCCCGGTCGGCTCGAACAGCACGACGAGCGCATCCTCGTCGGCCTTCGGGCAGTGCTCCACCCCTCGCGGAACCACGAAGACGTCGTGCGGGCCGAGCTCCACGTCCCCCTCGCGCAACTGGATGGTCAGCCGTCCCTCTAGCACCAGGAACAACTCGTCGGTGTCGGGATGCGCATGCCAGACGAACTCGCCCCGCAGCCGGGCGACCTTGACGTCGTAGTCGTTGACACTCGTGAGCCGGTGCGGCTGCCACGGCTCCGCAACAAGGGCGAAGACGGCATCGAGGTTGTGGACGGCGTTCATGGGGGCAGCGTACCCGCGCCGGTCCGTGGCCGGCGCTGTCGGAGGCCGGTGGTTGGATGGGCACGTGCTCCTCGATGCGCTCGTGACGACGGCCGAGACCGTCGCATCCACCCGCTCCCGGCTGGCGAAGGTGGACGCGCTCGCGGCGCTGCTCTCGCGCCTTGCGCCCGAGGAGGTGGCGCCTGCGGTGGGCTTCTTGGTCGGGAAGGCCCGGCAGGGCCGGGTCGGCGTCGGCTGGCGCGGGCTGAGCGGAGCGATGGGCGAGCCCGCGGCGGAGCCCGGCCTGACGATCGACGACCTCGATGCGCTGCTCGACCGGCTGGGCGCGCTCTCCGGCGCCGGGTCTGCCGGCGAGCGCAATCGCACCCTGCGGGACTTCACCGCGCGGGCGACCTCCCGGGAGCAGGACTTCATCGCCCGCGTGCTCCTCGGCGAGATGCGCACCGGCGCCTTGGAGGGGGTGCTGATGGATGCGATCGCCCGCGCCTCGGGACGAACGGGCGAGGCGGTCCGTCGTGCGGCGATGCTGTCCGGCGACCTCGGCGAGACGGCGCTGCTCGCGCTCACCGGCAGCGCCGAAGAGCTGGATGCGGTCGGGCTGGTGGTGGGCCGGCCGGTCCTGCCGATGCTCGCCGCCTCGGCGCCGACGGCAGCAGAGGCGCTCGGCACGACCGGGACCGCGTCGGTGGAGTTCAAGCTCGACGGCGCGCGCATCCAGGTGCACCGGCACGGCGACGAGGTGCGTGTCTTCACGCGCAACCTCGCCGACATCACGCACCGGCTGCCGGAGGTCGTCGAGGTGGTGCGACGACTTCCCGTGCGGGACGTGATCCTCGACGGCGAGACCCTCTCGCTCGATGAGGACGGCGTCCCGCGGCCGTTTCAGGAGACGATGTCGCGATTCATGTCGAGCCCGGCTTCCGTCACCTCGGTCGCGGGCTCCCTCGGCGCTGGGGTCGCGGCACCGCTCCGCGCTGCCCTGAGCTCCACCGCGCATCCCTGGTTCTTCGACGTGCTCCACGTCGACGGGCGCGACCTGCTCGACGAACCGCTGTCGACCCGGCTCGCCGAACTGGAGCGGGTGGCGGGCGAGCACCGCATCCCGGGCGAGGTCACCTCCGACCCCGAAGTGGCGGAGCGCGTGGCGAGGGAGGCCCTGGCCGCCGGCCAGGAAGGCGTCGTCGTCAAGGCGATCGACTCCCCGTACGCCGCCGGCCGCCGCGGTTCCAGCTGGATCAAGGTGAAGCCCGTGCACACCTATGACCTCGTCGTGCTGGCCGTCGAGTGGGGGTCCGGGCGCCGCCACGGTCTGCTGTCGAACATCCATCTCGGCGCCCGCGACCCGGACGGGGAGTACGGGGAGCCCGGGGGCTTCGTCATGGTCGGGAAGACGTTCAAGGGGCTCACCGACAAGCTGCTCGCCTGGCAGACCGAGCACTACCAGGAGATCGAGGTGCGCCGCACGCCGGGCACCGTCTGGGTGGCTCCCACGACGGTCGTGGAGATCGCGATCGACGGCGTCCAGCGCTCCAGCCGCTACCCCGGCGGGATCGCGCTGCGGTTCGCCCGCGTCAAGCGGTACCGCGACGACAAGGACCCCGGCGAGGCGGACACGATCGGGACGCTGCGCGCCATGCTCCGCGCCTGAGGCCGCGTTTACGGCCCGGGCGGCTACCGCCCGTTGCGGCCCGGCCGGCTACCGCCTGACGCACGGCCGGGGATCGAGGGGAGCGCATCCGCTCCCCTCGATCCCCGCCGCGTCATGCGATCAGTCGGTGCGTCCCCGGCGTCGGTAGCGGGTCACGAGAGCCGCGATCAGACCCAGGGCCAACAGTCCGAGTGCGATCAGGAACGGCGGCAGCAGGTCGCTGCCCGTCGACGCCAGACCGGCCGGCGCGACCTCCGTCACCTTCGCCGTGGACGGATCCGAGACGATCGGATCGCCGCCGGCCGTCGTGCCGGTCGCCGTCGCCGTGTTGGTCAGCGTCCCGCCCGCGGCCAGATCCGCCGCTACGACCGTGTACGTGGCCGTGCAGTCGATCGTCTGGCCGGGCGGAAGGATGCTCGGGCCGGGGCAGGTGACGGCCGAGAGGCTGCCGTGTCCGCTGAAGGCGCCCTCCGCGACGTTCGGATTGGTGATGTCCACATTGCCCGCGTTGGTGATCGCGAACAGGTAGTTCACGACCTGCCCCACCTGCGTGGCCTGCTGGATGCTCGCGGTCTTCACCAGGGCGAGCGCGGGGTGCGGGCTGGTGACGACCGCGACCGAGGACGGTGCGGAGGTGACCGTGCCCCCGCCCGGCGAGGTCCCAGCGGCCGTGGCGGTGTTCGTGATCTTCCCGGAGTCGATGTCCGCCTGCGTCACCGTGTACGTGGCGGTGCAGGTGGTGGTGTCGGTCGGAAGGAGCACGACGCCCGGCGGGCAGGTGATCGCCGACAGCTGTCCGGTCCCTGAGAACGCCGACTCCGTCACGGTCGGACCCGTGATGGTGACATTGCCCGTGTTGGTGATCGCGAACGAGTAGGTGAGCTCCTGGCCCACCTGGGCGGCCTGTGCGCTCGCAGTCTTCACGAGCGTCAGCTCGGGCGCCTGCGCCGCGTTCACGACAGCGTTCGACGGCACGGAGGTCACCGGCGCACCGGTCGGCGGCGTGCCCGTCACCGTCGCGGTGTTGGTGATCGTCCCGGCGTCCATGTCGGCCTGGGTGACCGTGTAGGTGGCCGTGCAGGTCTCGAACTGGCCCGCGACGAGCGAGGTCTCCGGGCAGTCGATCGCCGAAAGGGCGCCGGTTCCGGAGAACTGCGTCTCGGTCACCGTCGGGTTCGTCAACGTCACGTTGCCCGTGTTCGTCACGAAGAACGAGTACGTCACCTGCTCACCTGCAGCGTTCACCGTAGCGGAATCGACCGACTTGACGAGAGAGATCCCGGGAGCAGGCGTCTGCGGAATGGTGACGGACGACGGTCCCGACGGGACGGAGACGTTCGACCCGGTGGGTGTGCCGTTCGCCACGGCCGTGTTCGTCAGGCTGCCCGCATCCACATCCGCCTGGGTGAGCGTGTACGCGGCGGTGCAGACCTCCTGCTCGCCGAGCGCCAGCGTCGGGGACGGGCAGGTCGCCGGCGACATCGTGCCGGTGCCGCTGAACTGCGACTCGTCGACGCTGATGCCGTTCATCGGCACGTTGCCGGTGTTCGTCACCACGAAGTGGTAGGTGATCAGCTGGCCCGGCGTGTAGGCCGCGGCGTCAGACGGATCCGCCGACTTCACCAGGCTGAGCGAAGGAGCAGGGGCGGTGGTCGGAGTGTCCGTGGTGGAGGGGACGGACACGACCGGCGTGACCGCTCCCGGAGGCGTCCCCTCCGAGGTGGCGGAGTTGTGGACCGTGCCGGCGGTCACATCCGCCGCGGTGATCGTGTACACGCTGGTGGCGGTGCAGAGCTCGCTCGCGGCGGGGGCGAGTGTCGTCTGCGGGCAGGTGACCGCGCCGGCCTTGGGGTCGTTCACGCCCACGCTGCTCAGGGTGAGGACGCCTGTGTTCGTGACGGTGAAGGTGTACTGGATGGTGTCCCCGGCATCCGTCAACCCGTCGCCGTTCACATCCGCCGGTGGACTGGCGTGTTTGTCGATCGAGATGGCGGCGCACGCCGCTGTCGGGACGAAGTCGAACGCGGCCTGGCCGGAGGACGTTCCGGCGGGGGCGTCAGTGACCCCGTTGTCACCCGTGGTGACGGCGTTGGCGGTGTTCGTGACGGTGGTCCCCGGCTGCGGGCAGGTGTTCAGCACGGTCGTGCTGTAGCAGGTCTGGATCGGGTCGCCGCTCCAGGAGAGCTGGACGTGCGAGGCGTCCACCGCTGCGGAATCCGTCACGCCGGCCAGGTTGAGGACGGCCGTCAGGCTCGCGGTCGCACCGCTGGTCGGAATCGACGAGATGTCGATGCTCGGCGGAGTGCCCGCCGGGAACGGGATGTTGTCGAAGCCGGTGACCGGGTTCCCGTTCGCATCCTGCAGCGTGACGGTGGCGCTCTCGTACTCCGTGCCGGTCAGGCCGGGCAGGGAGACGGTCTGCCACGAAGAGACGTGACCGCTCTGCCCGTCGCAGTAGTACTGCTCGGGCGACAGGGTCACCTGCTGCGAGGCGGTCGTGCAGGGTCCGCCGGTGAGGGCGTTGAAGATCGTGATCTGTGCGCCATCGCCGTTGGACGCCATGCATCCGGGCAGGTTCTGCAGGGCGCGCACGGTGTAGCCGCGGACATTCGTCGGCGCGGTGGTGAACTCGGCGCAGGGCTGGACCTTGCCGCCGACAAGCGGAAGCGAGAAGTCGTAGCAGGAGTCGACGTCTCCGTTGGCCGTGTAGTACTTCGCGCCCACGAGGACGCCGGTGCCGAAGCCGTCGTTCGTCGCCGGGGAGAAGGCGTAGGCCGTCTGGCTCCACGGGTTCGGGAGTGGCGCGCCGGTCGGCGTGAAGCAGGCGGAGTCGAAGACCGCGCATCCGCCGAGGACGGTACCGGTCGACGACACCACCGGGAACACCTCGCTGCCGTGCAGGCTGGGAGCCCCGACGGCGATGGGGAAGCTGGGGCAGACCGCCTGCGCGGTCGTGTCGTAGCAGCTCAGGAACTCGGTGGAGCCGATCGCATCCACGTAGGAGATGTAGACGTAGCGACCGAACGTGTCGATCTCGGGGTTCCCGACCGTGCCCATCGGCTGCCCCGCGGTCACCGTCGTGGTGCCGCAGGAGGCGCCGGCAGGCGAGACGCACTGCAGGTTGCCGTTGAGGTCCACGTAATAGTAGTTGCCGTCGCCCGCGGCGATTCCGTCGCCGCTCAGCGAGTAGCCGGGGACCGTGGTCGAGCCCAGTGCAGTGAAGCCGCAACTGGTCAGGGAGTTCAGGTCGAGGCACTGCATCCCGAACGGGTTCGCCGGGACCACGTTCTGCGAGGCCGGCCAGTACAGACGGCCGCCGGAGATGAAGGAGCCGTTGACCAGGTCGGAGAAGTACGTGGTCGATGAACCGGTGCCGAGCGGGGTGCCGGGGGTCGGGTCCACATACGAGGACTGGGCCGGCCAGCCCGGGCAGATGGCGCCGGACAGAGTGGCGCAGAACACCACGGTCGGGCTGCTGTTGTGGTGGAAGACCGTGTACACGTTGCCCAGGTAGCCCTCGACGCTGTAGCCGTCGCCGCCGGGGGTGTTGAACGTGACGGCCGCCGCCGAGAAGTTCGACGAGGAGGAGCTCGTGATGCTGGCCGGAACCGTTCCCGTCGCGCCGACGCCGTTGACCGCGGCACCGCCGGGCGGGCTGCCCGCGGTCCAGGTCTGGCCCCCGTCGGTCGTGTACTGGGGCGACAGGCTCGGCGGCGTCTTCAGCGACCCGGGCACGTAGCCCTGCAGGCCGGTGATGGCGTCTGTCTGGTCGACGGTCGCCGACGATCCGGTCGTGTTGGTGTAGTGCAGGACCCAGTTGAGGGTGTCCGACTGCTGCGTCGTCCCCGTCGTGCCGGCTGCCGAGTCCGTCGACGTACCGGTTGCGGTGGAGGTGCCGGTCTTGGTGAAGGTCGCCGCTGCGCTCGACGCTTCGGGACGGGCCGCTGCGGCCGTCGCCGATGGTGCCGCCTGCGCCGGCTGTGCTGCCGCTGCCGGGAGCGCGGCCGTTCCGCCCGCGACGGCCAGCCCGCTCACCGCCAGGAGGATCGTGACGACGGAGGAGAGGGTGCGCGACGGTCGCCGCACCGGTACTCGCTCGTCGAACAGGCGTGATTTCGTGTGGCGCATGGTCCCCTCCAGAACGCTCGTAGCGCGAGAACGCGCCGCGAAAACTACCGGCGCCGCGGTCGGGCGGAGCCGAGTATCCGGGTCGACAGAACACATGTATTCCTGTCGACCCGGAGCACACGCTAGCGGAGGGATGCCACCCCGAGACCGTTTTTCACCCCGGGTTCACCCTGCGCGGCCGGGGGCGGAGGAACGGTGCCTTCAGGACCCTACGGCGGCCTTCAGGATGTCGGCGACGCGCTTCTTGTCCGCGGCGTCCAGCTTCGTCAGGGCGAAGCCGACCGGCCACATGTTGCCGTCGTCGAGGTTCGCCGCCTGCTGGAACTCGAGGGTCGCGTAGCGGATCTTGAACTTGGATCCCGGCTTGAACGCGACCACCACTTTGCCGTCGGCGTCGGTATAGGCCGGCATCCCGTACCAGGTCTTCGCGTTCAGGGAGGTGTTCTCGGCGACCAGCTGGTGGAACGCCTCGGCGAGCTCCCGGTCGGTCCCGGTCATCGCGGCGATCGCGGCATCGCACGCGGCCGCCGCATCCGCCCCTTCCTGCGCCGCCTTCTTCTCCGCGACCGCGGCCTTGATGGCTGCCTTCTCCTCTTTGCTGAATGTCGTCGTGGCCATGATGTCCTCTTCCTGGTCTGTGGGCTCTCGTGTGGACTGCGACCAATCTACGATTCGGGCATCACGACCGCTTCTCCATTCCTGCTCACTCCGCTCCCGCTCCGCTTCCCGCTCTCCGGGCCGCCGGTGAGCAACCCCGTCGCCGCTACGATGACCGCATGACGACCTCGTCCCCGGTCTGGGGCATCCTCGGAACGGGTGGCATCGCCGCCGCCATGACGCGCGACCTCCAGCTCGATGGGCACACCGTCGCGGCGGTCGGATCCCGCACGCCGGAGTCGGCCGCGCGGTTCGCCGCCGCCCACGGCCTCCCGCGCTCGCACGGCTCGTACGAGGAGCTGGCCGCCGATCCCGGCATCGACATCGTCTACGTCGCGACCCCGCATCCGCAGCACGCTCCGAACGCCCTGCTCGCCCTGGCCGCCGGCAAGCACGTCCTCGTGGAGAAGCCGTTCACCATGAACCAGCAGGAGGCGCAGCAGGTCGCCGACACCGCACGCCTCGGCGGCCTGGTGGCCCTCGAGGCGATGTGGACGCGGTGGCTGCCGCACATGGATCGACTCCACGAGATCATCGACGACGGAACGCTGGGCGAGCTCCGATCGGTGGTGGCGCACCACTGCCAGCGGACCAGCCCCGATCCCGCCGGGCGGATGCTCGACCCCGCACTCGGCGGCGGCGCCCTGCTCGACCTCGGCATCTACCCGGTGTCGTTCTCCTGGGATGTGCTGGGCGCGCCGAGCGAGGTGCTCGCGTTGTCGACGCCGACGGCGACCGGTGTCGACCGGCAGACCTCCATCCTGCTCGGCTACGAATCGGGCGCCCAGGCGGCGCTCACCACCGTGCTCGATGCGGCCGGCGACAACAGCGCGACGGTGGTCGGGACGGATGCGCGGATCGAGCTGGACGCGACCTTTTTCGTGCCGACGGCATTCCGCGTCGTCGACCACAGCGGACGCGTGATCGAGACGTACGAATCGCAGATCAGCGGCCGCGGGATGCAGTACCAGGCGCGGGCGATCGAGCGACTGGTCGCGGCCGGCGGCGGCGAGGATGCCCGGATGCCGCTGTCGCAGTCGATCGCGATCATGGGCACGCTCGACACCATCCGGGAGCGCATCGGCCTCGTCTACGAATGACCCCGCCGCTCTTCCCCGGGCGACGCGGCCGGAGTTAGAGTGCGGCGAGGGCCACCGGTCCTGCGGGAAGGAGTGTCGACGATGACGGACCTCACCGGAAGGCGGGCGCTGGTGACCGGCGGCGCGAGCGGGATCGGGCTCGCCTGCGCGGAGGCGTTCGCCGAAGCGGGCGCCCGCGTCACGATCGCGGACCTCAACGGAGACGCGGCGCGCGAGGTCGCGCAACGGCTGGGCGGCGACGCGTGGGAGGTCGATCTCTCCCGGACCGGCGAGCTCGCCGAGGCAACGGTCGACACCGACATCCTGGTGAACAATGCAGGAATCCAGCACGTCCGGCCGATCCCGGAGTTCGAACCCGAGACGTTCGCCCTGATGCTGCGGATCATGGTGGAGGCCCCGTTCCTCCTCATCCGCGCTGCACTTCCCGGGATGTACGAGCGGGGCTTCGGCCGGATCGTGAACATCTCCAGCGTCCACGGGCTGAGGGCCTCCGAGTTCAAGTCGGCCTACGTCACCGCCAAGCACGCTCTGGAGGGGCTCTCGAAGACCACGGCGCTCGAGGGCGGACCGCACGGCGTCACCTCCAACTGCATCAACCCCGGCTACGTGCGCACGCCGCTGGTCGAGAAGCAGATCGCCGACCAGGCACGGCTGCACGACATCCGCGAGGAGGAGGTCGTCGAGAAGGTGATGCTGACCGAGGCGGCGATCAAGCGGCTGGTCGAACCGACCGAGGTCGCGAGCCTGGCGCTCTGGCTCGCCGGACGCGACTCCGCGATGGTGACCGGAGCCAGTTACACGATGGACGGCGGATGGAGCGCCCGGTGACTCCGTACGAGCGGGTCGGCGTCCCGGTCGACGGAGGAGAGCTGGCGGTCGGCATCTGGAACCCGGAGGCCGGCGGGATGCCGCTGGTCGGCATCCACGGCATCACCTCGAGCCACCGTGCGTGGCTGCTCGCCGCCGAGGACCTGCCCGATACCCGCGTGATCGCGCCGGACCTGTGCGGCCGCGGGCGCAGTTCCGGGCTGCCGGCACCGTACGGCCTGGTCCAGCACGCCGACGACCTGGCCAGGATGCTCGACGCCCTGGAGGTGGACCACGTCGCCCTCGCCGGGCACTCGATGGGCGGTTTCGTCGCGGTCTGGTTCGCGGCGCGGCATCCCGACCGGGTCAGGCGCCTGGTGCTGATCGACGGCGGCCTGCCGATCCCCGCGCCCGAGGGGGTCGCCCCGGAGGACGTTCCCGCGGTTCTCCTCGGGCCGGCACTCGAGCGTCTGGGGATGCGGTTCGCGTCGTTCGAGGACTACCGGGCGTTCTGGCAGCGGCATCCGGCGCTCGGTCCGTGGTGGAGCGACACCCTCGACGACTACATCGGCTACGACCTGATGGGGGATGCCCCTGAGCTGCGATCGAGCGCAGACCCGGAGGCGGTGTCCGTGAACGCGCTGGAGTTCGACGGGTCCACCGGGTATGCGGAGGCCCTGGCGGGATTGCAGCTGCCGATCTCCTTCATCCGCGCACCCCGGGGACTGCTGAATGCGGAGCCGCTCTACGACCCGGCCGTGGTGTCCGAATGGCTGCAGCGGCTGCCCGGGATGCGGGTCCGGGAGGCGACGGACGTCAACCATTACACGATCCTGCTGACCGAGGCGGGGGTGCGTCAGGTGCTGCCGCTGCTGCATCCGCCCGTCCCGCATCCGCCCGGCGGGCAGGCCGCAGTCCCGCATCCGCCCGTCACGAAGGAGGCCGACGCATGAGTGGAACGCTGCTGCCCGGCATCGAGTCCCGCACCGTCCGAACCGCCCGCTACACCGCCAACGTACTGGAGCGCCCCGCGAGCGGCGAGGCTCTCCGGACGGTCCTCTTCGTACACGGCAACGTGTCGTCGTCGCTGTTCTGGCAGCCGCTCATGCTGTCGCTCCCCGACGGCGTGCGTGCCCTCGCCGTCGACCTCCGCGGCTTCGGTGACAGCGAGACGCTCCCGGTCGACGGCACGCGCGGAGTCCGGGACTTCTCCGACGACGTCGCGGCGGTCGCCGACGAGTTGCGGCTGGGAGCTGTGAACGTGGTGGGCTGGAGCCTCGGCGGAGGTGTCGCCATGCAGCTGCTGCTCGACCGGCCGGACCTGGTCGGCACGTTGACGCTCGTCTCCCCGGTCTCCCCCTACGGCTTCGGCGGAACGGCGGCCGACGGCAGCCTCCTCAACCCCGATGCGTCCGGGACGGGAGGCGGCGGTGCGAACCCCGACTTCATCGCCCGTCTGGAGGCGGGAGACACGGGCGAGGACGCACCGACCTCACCGCGCGCCGTCTACCGCTCCTCCTATGTCGCTCCCGGTTTCGTCTCGGAGTTCGAGGACCTCTGGGTCGAATCCATGCTCTCGACCGCGACCGGACCCGACAACTACCCGGGCGACTCCGCCCCCTCCGATAACTGGCCGGGCTTCGCTCCGGGCACCCGGGGCGTCCTCAACACGCTCGCGCCGACGTACTTCAACACCTCCGGAATCGTGGATGCGCCCGCCAAGCCGCCCATCCTCTGGATCCATGGAGCCCAGGATGCGATCGTCGGCGATGCGTCCTTCTTCGACCTCAACCAGCTGGGAGCCGCCGGCATCATCCCCGGCTGGCCCGGCGAGGACGTCGCGCCGCCGCAGCCGATGCTCGCCCAGACGCGCGCCGTGCTGGCCCGCTACGCGGACGCGGGAGGCACCACCCGAGAGGTCGTCTTCGACGACTGCGGCCATTCCGCCCACATCGAGAAGCCGGACGAGTTCCGCGCCGAACTGCTCGCCTGGATCAGTTGAGCGACGCCGCCGTCGCGAGCGCGTCGCTGACTCGCAGGTACAGCGCACGCTCCTGCCCGGGGATGCGGACGAAGCCAAAGCGCTCGTAGAACGCGACGGCCCGGTCATCCTTGCCGTGCACCACCATCGCCCGCATGCCGATCGTCTGGGCGACCCGGACGGACTGAAGCACCGCGTGCTGCAGAAGGGAGGCACCGAGACCCCTGCCGGCATACCGGAGGTCGACCGCCAGCCTCCCGATCAGGACGACCGGGATGGGGTCCGGCATGTTGCGTGCGACCCGGCCGGGAGCATCCGCTCTGGCCATCGACCCGGCCGCCAGGCAGTAGAAGCCGGCGACCCGGTCGGATCCGGGCGCCGGCGATACGAACGTCCGGGACGCGCCCTGGGCGTCGTTCTGCCGTGCCCACGCGCGAAGCCAGCGGTCCAGCTCCTCGGTTCCGCACACGAATTCGGAGATGACGTCGCCGGTCCGCAACGGTCGAGGCTCGGCGAACCCGCTCGACTCACTCACCGAAGACAGTGCCGCGGCGGTAGAGATCGGCCAGACCGGGAACGACACGGGCCGGCTTGTCGAGCTCTGCCTGGAAGGCGTCGAACAACTCGGCATCGAGCGTGAGCTGGTGCTCCCGGCGGATCACCTCGTGCGCCTCCTCCACGATCACCTGGGTGGAGAAGTCGGTGACCGAGCGGCCTTCGAGCGCCGCCGCCTGCTCGATGAGCTGTTTCTGCTCACTCGTGACGCGGAGTTCGAGCCGCTTGTCCTTCACCGCCATGCGCTCCAGTGTACGGCAATCAGCCGTACGTGTTGCCGAGCGTCCCGTGCTCGAGCCCCAGCATCCCTTCGACCGCGCGCGCCAGGGCGGGGCCGCGCTCGCCGCCCGCTCCCCAGCGGACCAGCGCCTGGGCGTTCAGTCCGTCGATCATGCCCAGCAGCTGCCAGGCCGCCTGCGCGGGGTCGTCGGGCCGGAATTCGCCCGTCGCGACGCCGTCCCCGATCACCGAGAGGATGAGCGCCTGCCACGCGTCCATCTCGTCGCGGACGGCAGCGGCGAGCGCCTCATTGCGTCGGCCCAGGGCCCAGGCTTCGACCCAGACCAGGGTGACGTCCTCCCGCGTGCCGTCGAGCAGCGTGCGCAGGAGAGCTGCTAGTCGCGCGGTCGGACCGCCCACCGGCGCGAGCAGGCCGCGCACCTCATCCAGCTCGGCGGCCACCACGGCGCGGAAGGCGGACGCGACCAGCTCATCCATGGCCGGGTGGTAGTGCGCGACGAGAGCGGGCGCGACCCCCGCGCGCGCCGCGACGCCGCGGAGGGTGACCGCGGCGAGCCCGTCGGCGAGCGCCACGTCACGCGCGGCAGCGGACAGTTCGGCGCGGCGCTCAGCGGGCGGGCGTCGGGCGGCTCTTGACATGGTCCGCCCAGTATAGGTAGCTTCGCTCACATATTGATCGTCTGATCAACAATTCGTCGCCCATCCGCGGAGGACACCGATGACCTGGCGCATGCCCGCTGAGACCGCACCGCACGAGCGCACCTGGATGGCCTTCCCGCGCGCCGGCATCACCCTCGGCGACGACGCCGCCTCGGCCGACGAGGCGTACGCCGCCTGGACGGCGGTGGCCCACGCCGTCTCCGAGTACGAGCCGGTCACGATGGTCGTGGACCCGAGCGAACGCGAGCGCGCCCGCCGGTTGCTCGGCACCCACGTGGAGCAGGTGGAGGCGCCACTGGACGAGTTCTGGATGCGCGACTTCGGCCCCACGTTCGTGGTCGACGACGAGCGGCCGGGCGCGCTCGGCGCCGTCGACTGGACCTTCAACGGCTGGGGCGACCCGGAATGGGCCGAGTGGCACAAATCCGCCGGGATCGCGGCGTTCGTGGCCGACCGGACCAGTGCCGAGATCATCAGCTCACTGCTCGTCAACGAGGGCGGCGGCATCCACGTCGACGGCGAAGGGACCGTTCTCCTCACCGAGACCGTACAGCTCGACCCGCGCCGCAACCGGTACGCGGACAAGGCGCGCGTGGAGGCGGAGCTCGCCCGCACGATCGGCGCGACGCACGCCATCTGGCTCCCGCGCGGGCTCACCCGCGACTACGACGACTTCGGGACGAAGGGTCACGTCGACATCGTCGCGACCATCCCGTCGCCGGGTCGCCTCCTGCTGCACGCCCAGCAGAACCCGGACCATCCGGACTTCGTGGTGACGCGCGAGCTGCGGGCACTGCTCAGCGAGACGGCCGACGCGGCCGGGCGCTCCTGGGACATCGTCGACCTGCCCGCACCGGCGACCCTGAGGGACGAGGAGGGCTTCGTGGACTGGAGCTACGTGAACCACCTCGTTGTCAACGACGGCATCGTGGCCTGCGCCTTCGGAGAGGAGCGGGCGGACGCCGAGGCGACCGCGATCCTCGAAGCGGTGTACCCGGGGCGGACGGTGACCATGGTGGATTCGCGGCCGATCTTCGCGCGCGGGGGCGGCATCCACTGCATCACGCAGCAACAGCCGGCCGTGGCCGCGGCGCCCGCGTCCGCCGACGCCACTTCCTCCGAGGAGGACGGGCGATGACCTTCGACGTGGTGGAGGCGCCCATCTCGGAGCTGCGTCGCGCGCTCGAGGCCGGCGACACGACGAGCGAGGAGCTCGTCACGGCGTACCTCGCACGGATCGACGCGTACGACACCGCCGGCCCGCACCTCCACTCCGTCGTCGTGCGGAACCCGGACACGCTGGCTGATGCCCGGGAGTCGGATACGCGACGCGCCCGGGGCGAGACGCTTGGGCCGCTCGACGGCATCCCGTACACGGCGAAGGACAGCTACCTCGCCCGGGGTCTGACCGCAGCGGCCGGGTCGCCCGCGTTCGAGCACCTGGTCGCACAGCGGGACGCGTTCACGATCGAGCGCCTGCGGGCTGCCGGGGCCGTCCTGCTCGGGCTGACCAACATGCCTCCGATGGCGGCAGGCGGGATGCAGCGCGGCCTCTACGGTCGCGCGGAGTCCCCGTACAACGGCGACTACCTGACGGCCGCGTTCGCCTCCGGCTCCTCCAACGGCTCGGGCACGGCCACGGCGGCCAGCTTCGCGGCGTTCGGGCTCGGGGAGGAGACGTGGTCGTCGGGCCGCGCCCCCGCATCCAACAACGCCCTGTGCGCGTACACGCCCTCCCGCGGGATCATCTCGGTCCGCGGCAACTGGCCCCTGGTGCCGACGATGGATGTGGTGGTGCCGCACACGCGCACGATGGCGGACCTGCTCGAGGTGCTGGACGTCATCGTCGCCGACGACGCCGAGACGCGCGGCGACTTCTGGCGCTCCCAGCCGTGGGTGCCGCTCCCGCGCGCGTCCGCTGTGCGGCCGGCGTCCTATCCCGCGCTCGCCTCCGGCCCGTCTCTTGAGGGACGTCGGTTCGGCGTTCCGCGCATGTACATCAACGCCGATCCGGAGGCCGGGACCGCGGGAAGCGCACTGGCCGAACGGACGTGGATCGGCGGCCCGACCGGTCAGCGGATCGAGACGCGGGCGTCGGTGATCGCCCTCTGGGAGGCGGCCCGGCGGGACCTGGAGGCGGCAGGGGCGACGGTCGTCGAGGTCGACTTCCCCGCTGTGTCGAACTACGAGGGCGACCGTCCGGGCGCGCCGACGATCGCGACGCGTGGGCTGGTCAGCCCGGAGTTCCTGCACCGCGAGATCGTCGACCTGTCGGCGTGGGCGTGGGACGACTTCCTCGCCGCCAACGGCGACCCGGCCCTGAACACGCTGGTGCCGGTCGACGGCGCACGCATCTTCCCGCATCCCGAGGGCGCGCTGCCCGACCGGTACGACGGCTTCGAGGACGACATCGCGGGGTACCCGGACTGGGTGCGGGCGCATCCCGGCACGACGCTCGCCGGCATCCCGGAACTCGCCGAGGGCATCCGCGGGCTGGAGGAGACGCGCCGGGTCGACCTGGAGGAGTGGATGGACGGGCTGGGCCTCGACGCGGTGATCTTCCCGGCGGTGGCGGACGTGGGGCCGGCGGACATGGACGTCGACCCCGCCTCGGCGGACCTCGGCTGGCGGAACGGCGTCTGGGTCGCCAACGGAAACCTGGTGCCGCGCCACCTCGGCATCCCGACCGTGACGGTGCCCATGGGGACCATGGACGACATCGGGATGCCCGTCGGCCTCACCTTCGCCGGCCGCGCCTACGACGACACGGCGCTGCTGGCCCTGGCCGCCGCCTTCGAGGCGACCGGTCGCCGCCGCACCGAGCCGCCGCGCACCCCCCGCCTCCCCTGACGCCCCACACCCCCACCGTCGAGTCCGCACAGATTGCACGCTCGCTCGGCGTGTCGCGTGCAGTCTTCGTGTACTCGACGGTGGGGGTGCGGCAGGGGCGGGTCAGCCGGCGACGCCGACGGGAGCCCGCTCCGTTTCGGGGCGGCCGAGGCTGGCCAGCATCGCGTCGGCGAGGTCGGCGCGCGAGACGGTGAAGTGGCGCGGGACGCTGCCTCCCACGCGCGTGAGGTACTTCCCCTTCGCCGGGCCCGACGTCAGCTTGGGCGGGCGGAACGCCGTCCAGAGGGCCGGGGACTCGGCGAGCGCGCGCTCCATCTCGCGCAGGTCGTCGTACACGGGGCGCAGCAGCGTGCCGATCAGCGGCAACGCGATGCGCCGGCTGATGAAGCTGTCATCGGCGGGCGGCGGGGCGACCGGCGCCGCACTGATGACGACGAAGCGCTGAGGCGTCTCGCCCATCCCGGCCAGGATGGCGCGGGCGGCCGGGGCCGCGACCGGCGCGTCTGCGCGCTTGCGCGGACCGATGGCGGAGAACACAGCGTCGGCGCCGGCCACGGCCGAGCGCACCTCCGCCGTGTCGTCGAGGCTGGGGACGATCCGGGTGTGGGCGCGGGCATCCACGTCGGCGGAGGGCCGGCGGATCACCGCGGTCACGGTGTGACCGCGGTCGAGGGCGAGGCTGGTGAGGAGCCGGCCGGTCTGGCCGTTCGCTCCGAAGATGGTGAGCTTCATATCGTCATGGTAAGTGATAGTCACGCTCACGTGCAATCACAACTTGGTACGATATCCGGATGAACTCGGAGTCGCCCGGTCTGGAATCCCGCGTCAGCTTCCTGGTGTCGCAGCTGGGATTGCAAAGCGCGCAGGCATTCACCGCAGCGCTCGCGCCGCTGGGGCTGACGCCGAACCGGTACGGCATCCTCATGAACGTCGCCCGGCAGGAAGGCCGCACGCAGCAGGAGCTCGCCACCGCGCTGGGCCTGCACCGCAACTCCATGGTGGGGCTCATCGACGACCTCGAGAAGAGCGGCCTGGTCGAGCGCCGCCGGCACCCGAACGACCGGCGCGCCTACGCCATCCACCTGACGCCGGCGGCCCGGGATGTGGTGGTCGCCGCGACCCGCCTGGCAGACGAGCAGGAGGAGGCCATGCTCCGGCACCTCGATGCGGACGACCGCGCCACCCTGCTGGCGATCCTCTCCCGGATGGTGGAGCGCGGCGGCTACCGGCCCGGGGTGCACCCGGGGCTCGCGCGCGACCACGGAGCGCGCCGGTAAGCTGGATGCCGTGTCCAAGGTCTTGAGCAGTCTGCCCGTCGGTGAGCGAGTCGGCATCGCGTTCTCGGGAGGCCTCGACACCTCCTGCGCGGTCGCCTGGATGCGTGAGAAGGGTGCCATCCCCTGCACCTACACCGCAGACATCGGGCAGTACGACGAGCCGAACATCGACGAGGTCCCGGGTCGTGCCGTCGAGTACGGCGCCGACATCGCCCGCCTGGTCGACGCGAAGCGCGCCCTCGTCGAGGAAGGCCTGATCGCGCTGCAGTGCGGCGCCTTCCACATCCGCTCGGCCGGCAAGACGTACTTCAACACCACGCCGCTCGGCCGTGCCGTGACCGGCATCATGCTGGTGCGCGCGATGATGGACGACGGCGTCGAGATCTGGGGCGACGGCTCCACCTACAAGGGCAACGACATCGAGCGGTTCTACCGCTACGGCCTGATCGCCAACCCGCGGCTGCGCATCTACAAGCCGTGGCTCGACTCCGCCTTCGTGGAGGAGCTCGGCGGCCGGACCGAGATGAGCGAATGGCTGGTCGCGCGCGGCTTCCCGTACCGCGATCCGAGCGAGAAGGCGTACTCCACCGACGCCAACATCTGGGGCGCCACGCACGAGGCCAAGCGCCTGGAAGAACTCAATGCCGGACTCGAGATCGTCGACCCGATCATGGGCGTCGCCGCCTGGCGCGACGACGTCGAGGTCACGCCCGAGACGGTCTCCGTCCGGTTCGAGGGCGGACGCCCGGTCGCCATCAACGGCGTCGAGTTCGACGACCCGGTGGCACTCGTGCTCGAGGCGAACGCGATCGGCGGCCGGCACGGGCTGGGCGCCTCCGACCAGATCGAGAACCGCATCATCGAGGCGAAGAGCCGCGGCATCTACGAGGCCCCCGGCATGGCACTGCTGCACATCGGCTACGAGCGCCTCCTGAACGCCATCCACAACGAGGACACGGTCGCCAACTATCACAACGAGGGCCGCCGCCTCGGACGCCTCATGTACGAGGGCCGCTGGCTCGACCCGCAGTCCCTGATGCTGCGCGAGTCCCTGCAGCGCTGGGTCGGCTCCGCCATCACGGGCGAGGTCACCGTGCGCCTGCGCCGTGGCGACGACTACACCATCCTGGATACGACAGGACCTGCCCTCAGCTACCACCCGGAGAAGCTGTCGATGGAGCGCGTGGGCAACTCCGCGTTCGGCCCGGGGGACCGCATCGGTCAGCTGACGATGCGCAACCTCGACATCGCCGACTCCCGCTCCCGCCTGGAGCAGTACGCCGCGGCCGGCCTCATCGGCGGCCCGACCGGCGCCCTCGTCGGCGAGCTGGAGGAGGGGAGCGCGCGCTCCATCCTCGAAGGCGTCGAGGCGGTCGACGAGGCGCTCTCCCGCGACATCGACCTCAGCTCCGAGGGCGCGGCCTTCGACTCCGGCACCGACTGACCCGATCGCCGCACCGAGATGACAGCGGGCGTTTCGGGCGACGGTAGGACTGCCGACCACGTCGTCGCGGTGCTCGTGCTCGACGGCGCGAAGCCGCTCGACGTCGGCATCCCGGCCCAGGTGTTCTCGCACCGGCCGAGCATGCCGTACGACGTCCGCGTCTGCGGTGCGGCGCCGGGGCCGGTCACCGGCGGCGACGGGCTCTCGTATCACGTGGCGGAGGGGCTCGAGGCGCTGGAGCAGGCCGACACCGTGTTCGTGCCCGGGTACCGGAACCCCGCCACGGCGGATCCGCCGGATTCCGTCGTCTCCGCCCTCCTGGCCGCGCACGACCGCGGCGCCCGGCTGGCCGCGATCTCGACCGGGGCCTTCGCCTTCGCCGCGACCGGGCTGCTCGACCGCAAGCGCGCCACGACGCACTGGCACTACACGCGCGCGCTCGCTCAGCGGTATCCACTGATCTGGGTGGATGAGAACGTGCTGTTCGTGGACGAGGGCGACATCCTGACCTCCGCCGGCGCCGCCTCCGGAATCGACCTGTGCCTGCACCTGATCCGGCGCGACCACGGCGTCGCGCTCTCCAACCATGTCGCACGGCGGCTCGTGGCGGCCCCGTACCGCAGCGGCGGCCAGGCCCAGTACGTCCCCCGCAGCGTCCCGGAGCCGCTCGGCGACCTGTTCGCGGAGACGCGGGAGTGGGCGCTGGCGCACCTGGCCGAGCCGCTGACCCTGGTGGAGCTCGCACGGAACGCCAAGGTCTCCGCCCGCACGTTCTCCCGACGCTTCGTCGAGGACACCGGCTACACGC